>NZ_CAXBAN010000077.1:0-8574 GCF_963973675.1 uncultured Planktosalinus sp.
TGGAAACTTTTTAGTGAGCCCGGAAGGTGAATTGATTGCTATTGATTTTGGATGTATCAAGCGTGTTCCGCAGGAGTTTTATGACCCTTATTTTGAACTGGCAAAGCCTGAGAATATCAACAATCCAAAAATCTTTACGGAAAAGATGATGGCATTGGAAATTTTACGAAAAGAAGATACCGATGAAGAGCTGAAGTTTTTCTCAGAATTGTTTCACGAAATGCTCAGTTTATTTACACAGCCCTTTCACAGTGAAAATTTTGATTTTTCAGACCCTGTGTTTTTTGGTAAAATTGCCGAGTTAAGCGATAAGTATTCCAAAGACACCGAAATTAGAAAAATGAATGGTAACAGAGGCTCCAAACACTTTTTATATATCAACCGCACCTTTTTCGGACTCTATAATTTGATGAACGATCTGGGGGCACAAGTTCGAATCAATGATTACAAAATCTACATATCCAATCAATGATTCTTTAATAAAAGATTAACAGATTATTTTGTTTAGATTTTTTGAAAAAAGAATAAACATTGTTATATTTACATCATAGAAATATTCTGTGGGAAATAAATTGCTATGAACCATTAATTTTCAAAACAAACACAGAGAATTTTTTATTTATTGGTTAGGTTGTTTTAAAGAGGCATGCTCAAACTACAAAAGAGTGTGTCTCTTTTGTTTTTATTCATATCTTATGCGTGCATACAAAATGCCAAGTTAAACCTCTTTAACAATGGTATTAAATCTTTATCTTGCCTTTTTCAAAACTATGCATCAAATGAAAAAACTTTATACTTCAAGAATTTCCGGAATGGGAAGTTATGTGCCTGAAAATGTGGTTACAAATGACGATTTGTCAAAAATGATGGACACAAATGATGAGTGGATTCAAGAGCGTACCGGAATCCAAGAACGACGCTGGGTGGTACCCGGTAGTGGAGAAACCACTTCATCGATGGGAGTCAAAGCTGCAAAAGTAGCCATAGAACGCGCCAAAATTTCCAAAGACGATATTGACTTTATCATATTTGCTACACTAAGTCCCGATTATTATTTCCCGGGACCGGGAGTTCAGGTGCAACATGTGCTGGATATCAAAACGGTGGGAGCATTGGATGTGCGCAATCAATGTTCGGGGTTTGTGTATGCACTTTCTATTGCCGATCAATATATCAAAACTGGAATGTACAAAAATATACTTGTGATTGGCTCAGAATTACATTCACACGGATTGGACAAAACCACCCGGGGCAGAGGTGTAACTGTTATTTTTGGAGATGGAGCAGGAGCTGCAGTTTTAAGTAGATCTGAGGATGACAATCAAGGAATCCTTTCCACTCATTTACATTCGCAAGGTGAATTCGCAGAGGAGCTTTCACTCATCGCTCCCGGTATGGGCAAGCGTTGGGTTAACGATATTTTAAAAGACAACAATCCTGATGATGAATCTTACTTTCCATTTATGAATGGGCAGTTTGTGTTTAAAAATGCCGTAGTACGTTTTTCGGAAGTGATTATGGAGGGTCTTGAAGCCAATGGTTTAAAGAGAGAAGATATCAATATGTTGATTCCGCATCAGGCCAATTTGAGGATTTCACAGTTTATTCAAAAAAGTTTCAGGCTTTCTGACGATCAGGTCTATAACAACATTATGCATTATGGAAATACAACGGCGGCCTCTGTACCTATCGCTTTAACTGAAGCCTGGGAAAATGGTAAAATCAAAGAAGGCGACCTAGTGGTTCTTGCTGCTTTTGGAAGTGGGTTTACATGGGGAAGTGTGATTATGAGGTGGTAGCTATTATTAAACAATAGATGTTAGATTTTAGCGAAATCGAAATAAATTACTAGTCATAAAAAACCGTCAACTGATTTTGAACACTAAGTTTTAGTTGTCAAGATCTTTTATAAAGCCTGAAATTTTATCAATAAGTTCGGGCATCACAGGACGCTTGGTTTCATTATAAGATTTGTAATTATCCATTGTATCACCTTCAGCAATTTCTTTAAGCACGTGATTCATATTTTCGATGAGGTACATTTCAGCATTTGGTTTTGCGATGTGTAATAAACGAGCCTCTTCTTCGTCTACTTGAACATCTTCTGTTCCATTTAGAATCAACACGGGAATTTCGAGTTTGGCAATTTCGGTTTGGGGGTTGTAGAGCATCCAGGTGCGCATAAAGGGCTGAATGGCCGGTCTGAAAATTGAGGCCAGGCCTTCGCCATAGTTCATAGCGATTCCGTTGACACGCAGGTCGTCAAAGCTTTGTCGGGCATCGTCTACCAAGGCAGGTGCCTGCCGTTGCAATTGTTCTACAATGACGTCATCAATTTCCTGCCCTGCACCGGCAATGGAAATAAAAGCATCAGTCTGATTGCGATAAGCTGTAACCATTCCTACCAATGAGCCTTGACTATGACCAATAATGATTATGTTTTTAAATCGGTTTTGATCTTGAAAATAGGTGCTTATTTCTTCAGCATCTTCAATAAACTGATCAAATGAAATCTCTTCTTCCTTAAGTTTTCCGGTTCGCGCCAGTTTAACAAGACGTTTATCATATCTGAATGTTGCGATGCCGTTTTTTGAGAGGCCTTCAGCCAGGTATTTTAAGGAATTATTTTTTGCATTGGGTTGATTTCCATCGCGGTCTGTGGGTCCGCTTCCCTGAATGATGATTGCCAATGAACTTTGTTTTTCTGCATCGGGTAGGAGTAGCGTTCCTTCAATTAGGTCGTTGATGTTGATTTTTTCTTCACTATACTCATTTTGGGAAAATGAGTTAAGAGAGGTAAACAGGGCTATAATGATAGTTATGTTTTTCATGTGATGTACTGATTTTACTTATTGAAGTATATTTCTATAACGTTTTTTGCTTCATTTTCTTTTTGTGTACCAAAAAGAATTTTTTTCCCGGATTTTATAACTACTTGTATGCCTTTATTTCCTTTTATATTATAGGCTTTTCCATTGAAGCCCCAACGAATTCCCCAACCTCCAAATTCTGCGAGGGGACTATATGTTCTGACATAACATTCTGATATCTCGTTCCACGGAATTGTTTTTTGACCGAAGACGGGATAAAACTTATAGTGGATTCCTTTGGAATCAATGGTGGTTTCCAAACGTAACACAAAGATAAATATAATGGCTGCTGCTGTAATAATGACCGGTATCAAAACCGGCCAAAACATTTCTTCTTCAAATGTATTTTCATTGAAAATCATATAAACAGGAATTGCTGTAGCCAAAATCACAATGATTAGGATGAGTTTAAGCCACCACTGGTTAAACTTTTGGCTTTCTTTGAACGCTTTCATTTTAGTTGAATTTTTGTTTGAGTTTTTTTTCAGTTTTGAACAGCATAATTACTACAGAAAAAATTATGAAACCAATACTTAAAAACATACTGAACATTTCTTCCGGATTCAGGAATAAACCCATGATGGCAATTGATATCATATACCAGGCTTGTTTGATCATTTCACGGGCTGAAAATATTTGAGCAAAATCCCATTTTTCTTTTGATTCCATTGACCTTCGGGTGCGATACCCATAAAAATGATTGATATTTTTAGGTGGATATTTCAACATTATATACCCTGCAATCAAAAATATGATTCCGCTTGAACCGAGTGTTATAAAAAGTAGATTTGACCAATAAACCGCCATACTTAGAGTACTATTTGATTGATTAATGTTTTTGAGGTGATTTCTGCCAAAATAATACCTGCGACAAATAAGATTTTATGTTTCGTTGTCTTTAGGTTTACTGCGATTTTAAAACCGTTATAGAGTAATACAAAAAACCAGATTAGTACCACCAAAGAGGCAGCACCCACTCCTATAAGAATGAATATATCAGTATTGCTAAAGTTGATTTTTGTGGGGTTCCCAAATGCTTCCAGCAAGTGAAACGTTTTGGTATGAATCCAGTTATTAATATTGAGGGGCAATAAAAAATAAGCCGGTATTTTTACAATAAGAGCAAGGTTGACGATATCTATTAATCTGGTTTTTGAGTTGATAAACTTCCCAAGAATAAAAAAAACCACAACTATGCTCAACAGATTGAAAAGGCTTTCAATACAAGCAGTGATGAGACTTACATCGTTTGCAAAATGGGTGTCAAGCACACCATCGAAATGGGTATTTGTATATGAAGCTGCCAAAATACCAAGTCCGGCAGTTATGAGTCCAATAAATACTAATTGGTATTCAGTGTATTTTTTAAACGGATTAAACAGAGTTGTTTTCATCTGGTTTGAGTTTGTTGATTTTTTCTATCAGGTCGTCCAGTTTATTTCTGATAGTAGGGTAGCTATTATTCAGTTGTTTGGCCATTTCTTTGAGGCTCCCGCTACTTGTCAAAAACTGTACTACAAACTCCTGTTCGTCGGGTTGCAGTTTAAGAAAAAGAGGTAAAGAAAAGTTTCCATTTACCGAGGTACCACAATTGTCACATTGTAGTTGAGATACATTAAGAGCATCTTGACAAGCGGGACAATGTATAGGTATTTTTGGTTGCATCTTTAAATAAAATTAAAACAAATATAAATAATATTTAGTATTATATGATTATTGTTTTGCTTTATTTAAAAAGATATCACTTCTATGAATAAAAATTACGATTGTCTATCGAGGTTACTTCATATGAATCTAATTGAGGAAATACATCCGTCAGTCCCCATCGGTTTGGGCGGGTTTAAAACATAAAAAAACTGCCAAGTTCACTTGAGCAGTTTTTTTATATTTTAATCCGCGGCTGCGCTTAATGTGGAGTCGGAGGGATTCGAACCCTCGTCCAAACAAGGAATACAACAGCTTTCTACACGCTTAGTTTTTTATTGGTTTTCGAGATAGCACCGGAAAAAAACATCCAAAGCTATCCTTATTCTCAATTAAGTTTCAAAACCACATCAAGACCCTGTGATTTCTAGGTTTACTTTTACGATGTCTCTGGATCAATTGCCGTAAACCAAGGCCGTTGAGAGACATCCTGCTTTCCGACCTAGTCGGACGAGGCATTACCGTACTAAACTTCGGGTTATGCAGCTAGGGCGTAGTTATCTTCGCCGTTTAAAAAGTCTGAACCATGAGATTTACGAGCTGTGATCCGGCGCTCGGCGTGCTTACTATTCCATTCATCTCGCTGTCAAAACCAGTCGACCCCGTTAGAATATTATTCACATTTTTGTGAACCGCAAAGATACGCTTTAAAATTCTATCTTTGCAATATTATCAATATCAAAAAACATTCCAAAGTAGCTTATGAAGTTTGCACTTATTAAAGAACGTAAAAATCCGCCAGACCGGCGTGTTGTTTTCTCACCGGAAAAATGTCAGGAAGTCAGTTTGAAGTTTCCCAATGCCCAATTCATTGCAGAGCGTTCAGATATCAGAGTTTTTTCTGATGATGCTTATCGCGTGAAGGGAATTGCAGTAAGTGATGATGTTTCAGGTTGTGATGTGATGCTGGGTGTTAAGGAAGTTCCAATTTCAGCACTGATACCCAATAAAAAGTACTTTTTCTTTAGTCATACGATTAAAAAGCAATCTTATAACCGCGCGTTGTTACAAGCAATTTTAGCAAAGAATATAGAGTTGTATGATCATGAGACCATTGTAAATGAAAGCGGGCATCGTCTGATAGGTTTTGGAAGGTATGCCGGACTCGTGGGTGCATACAATGGTTTAAGGGCATTAGGTTTGAGAGACGGACACTTTGAATTGCCTAAAGTAGAGAATTTACCGGATTTGGAAACTGTTAAAAATACACTTGATAAAATCACGTTACCGGCTATTAAAATTGTACTTACCGGAAGGGGAAAAGTGGCTTTTGGAGCTAAAGAAATACTGGATCATTTAAATATAAAAGAGGTCTCAATTGAAGGCTTTTTGAATACCAACTACAATGAAGCGGTCTATTGTTTTATTGATGTGTTGGATTATAATAAAAGAAAAGACGGAAAGACTGGTGATAAAAAGCAATTTTTTAAAGACCCTTCAGGCTATGAAAGTGATTTTATGCGTTTTGCCAAAGTGAGTGATGTATTGATTACCGGACATTTTTATGGAGATGGTGCACCTTATTTGTTTACCCGGGATGACGCCAAACACCCTGATTTTAAAATCAATCTTGTAGCTGATATTTCCTGTGATATAGATGGTCCTATAGCCTCCACAATCAGGCCATCAACAATTGCTGACCCCTTTTATGGCTATGACCCGGAAACAGAGAATGAAGTTAGCTTTGATGCTCCCGGTGCTATTGCTGTTATGGCTGTCGATAACCTGCCTTGTGAGCTTCCCAAAGATGCCAGTGAAGGATTTGGTGAAATGTTTTTCGAACATGTGATGCCGGCTTTTTTTAATGGTGATCGGGAGGGAGTACTCCAACGAGCCCTTATCACAAAAGACGGAAAGCTTACAGAGCGCTTCAGGTACTTACAGGATTATGTAGATGGGAAGTAATCAATTTTTAGCTCTTTTCTTGGTAAAAGGGTGAAAACACCCTAGCTAAAATTAGTGGAAAACACCCTTGATTGCTATGTCCATAAAGAGGCATCTTTACATCAGCTTTATTAATTGGGGAGTTAATAAAAGCGGCTTTTATTTTAGGGGTTGTGATTCTGTATCACGACCCTTTTTTAAGTTTAAATATCAACTTTTCTTAAAATTGCATATCTTTAAATTACCAAACAGATTAATACAAACCTCATATGAAACCATTTTTACTATTGATCGCGCTTTTCATTCAATTTTCATTATTCTCGCAATGGGTAGAAGATACCGCTCAAAATACATTAGTTGCTGATGCCACTTCTTCAGATTGTCAATCAATTGGTTTAGACAATGGACATACTTATGTTGTTTTCTGGAGAAATGTTCCTGCTCCGGAAAACTATGAGTTAAGAGTGCAGCAATTAGACGAAGAAGGAAATTTACTCTTTGGCCCTGAAGGGATGTTGGTGAACACCAATTTACCAATGAGTACATTTACCGTTTTGATGTCTCTAGCTGTTGATTTTAATGGTAATTTATTTATTGGTTATACCTCTACTTCTACTTTTGACGGATATGTAAGTGCGATTAACCCTTCCGGTGATTACCTTTGGGGAGCAGCCGGTGTTAACTTGGGTGAGGCTATAGATGTAAAAATGTTACCTCTGCAAGATGATACAGTGATTGTAAGTTGGATCGGTGAGGATAATCAAGGGTTATTTAATAAATTTTCTTTGGTTGGCACGCCTCTTTGGGCTGAAGATGTTTTAATTGAACCAAGCAATGGCACCAACTTTACAAGTGCCGGCGAACTTGCGGAACTGGGAGATGGAAGCATTGTGATTATTTTTCACGACCGTGCAACTTCTTCACCAAGTTCATTTTTGTATGCCATGCGCTATGATTCCAATGGTGGAGCTCTGTGGGCTAACCCTGTTCAGGTTTCAAATCAATCTACGGCGTTCAATAGGCGCTATCAGCCTTTGCTTGTTTATGGCAGTGATGTAGTATTTGGCTATTATGGCTCTACAGGTGTTCGGTTTGATTCTTTTTTACAACGCATTGATGAAGATGGAAGTCTGCCTTGGGGTATAAATGGCAGTGATTTTGATACTTCAAATACATTTTATGAAATGGAAACCTCTATCCAAGTGGGTGCCGGAGGGGTTTTTTCCATTTGTCGTTATACGGACCTTAATCAGTCAATGAGCGGCACATATATTCAAAAGTTTGATCCTGATACAGGGGCTCGTTTATTTACTGATAACGCCAAACAAGTGTTTGCAATTTCCTCAGACAATCAATCACCCAGAGGGTCTTTACAAATGATGAATGAAACCTTAACGCCTCTTTTTTTGATTAATCTGGGTACTGATAACGGGGCTTTCCCAACTGAATTGCACGCAGTGCATTTAGATGAAAACGGTGATTTTATGTGGCCGGAGGAGACCCGACCTGTAGCTACACATGCTGCTTCAAAAGGTCGAATAGCTTTCACAAAAAATGTAGTGTATCAGAGTGTAGCTGTATTTGTTGAAGAACGTGCATCAACAGGAAATGAACCTCGCATTTATGCTCAAAATGTAAAGGATGAAAATTTAGGTTTGGTTGATGTAGTAAATCAAGGTATGGAATTTTACCCCAATCCTGTGAAAAATTATTTACAAATTGAATGTCCTTTCACAATTTCAGAAATAGAAGTATTTGATTTAAAAGGGGCTCTGGTTCTTACTGAGTCAGATTATAACAAAGAGCGCATAACTCTTGATACATCTGGCTTAAAGAATGGCATGTACCTTGGTAAGGTGACGGCAAATCAATCTGTTTTCAGCTTTAAGTTTGTAAAGAAATAAAAGCTTATTGGTCATTTTTCTTATCGTTGTTCATCATTAAGTAGACACCGGCAACCAGGCCAATGATAACCAGTCCAAAAATAATGGTCATTATGAATGCGCCGTTTTTCCAGGAGTATAAAGATATGATTAATTGTTCCATTGGTTATAAATTTTTAAAAAAACGAAAATAATTTGAATAAAGTTAATTAAAAATGACAATTGTCAGCATT
>NZ_CAXBAN010000078.1:0-8560 GCF_963973675.1 uncultured Planktosalinus sp.
TAAAAGGTGTTTTTCTTTCGGTTATTTTTAACCCCAAGCTTTTAGTAACGGCAATGATGCTGTCTACAGCATCGGCATTATTATCGTTTGCTTTAAAATCTTCAGTATATCTGAATTTTAATTTCAGAAGGTGTTTTTTGGCCAAAGCAAACAGGTAAACTTCAATAGTTTCTTTTAACTTATTCATTTCTCTTTCTGTCCAAGTGCGAATGGTGAATCCAATTTTAGCATCACCGGCTGAAGTACCATAGGCCTCTGTTCCCAAGTTGATATATATAGGTGTTACAACCGCAAAATCCTCACGTTCGGGTTTGTTGTTTGACCATAAAGAAGCCTCCAAAAGTAGTTCAGAGACAGCCATCGCCGGATTCACACCGTGCTCAGGCTCTGCAGCATGTGTGGTCTTTCCCTTAAATTCAATCACAATACTAGTTACTGAGGCCGTAAAAGAATCTTTCTTGACTACTATTTCGTGTAACGGATATCCGGGAAGGTTGTGCAGTCCAAAAACCCAATCGGGTTTTAGCGAAGTAAATTTTTCATCTTCCAAAACAGCAGCCGCGCCGGCTCCTATTTCTTCTGCAGGTTGAAAAAGCAAGATGGCCTTCCCTTCTTTAGGTGGATTTTTAGATAACTGTTTTGCCAAACCCAACAACATGGCCGTGTGACCATCATGTCCACATTTGTGAGAGACTCCTTTGGTTATAGATCGATACTCAAAATCATTTACTTCCTCAATGGGAAGGGCATCCATATCTGCTCTTAGCATTAAATTAACCCCCTCTTTTTCACTGTCAAAAATTGCAATCACACCATAGCCACCCACAGAAGTAATGATTTTTGTTGGCTTACATTTTTCCAAAAAAGCGAGCACTTTTTTTGCCGTTTCTTTTTCTTCACCTGAGAGTTCGGGGTGGGTGTGCAATTCCTTTCGAAAGGAGATTAGTTCCTCTATTTCTTGACTCTCAAACATAGTTTAATTCTAAAAAAGCTATAATAACAAAATTGTGTGAAAGATGCTAAGAATTTATGAAATTTATAGGAAAGCTTTTTATTAATTTGTCTTTTAAGAAGCTGTTCTTTTTTACTTTTGCCAAAACCTTTTTCATGGCATTAAAAGCTGTTTTGTTTGATATGGATGGTGTGATTGTAGATACAGAGCCTCTACACCACAAAGCATATTTCCAGATGTTTTATGACAGAAACATCGAGGTGAGTGAAGCAATGTACCACAGTTTTACCGGACAATCTACTTTAAAAGTATGTCAACAATTATGTGAGCATTTTCAATTGGATGTGAATCCACAAGAATTGGTATTACATAAACGCTCAAAATTTCAGGAATTATTTATTAAAGATCCTGATCTTGATCTGATTACAGGGGTTAAAGAGCGAATAGAAGAATATCACGAAAACGGACTTACCCTAGTGCTGGCATCCTCTGCCTCTATGGGAACCATCAATGCTGTTTTTGACCGTTTTAATTTGAATCCTTTCTTTAAAGCAAAACTAAGCGGTGCCGACTTAAAAGCATCAAAGCCACATCCTGAAATCTTTATCAAAGCTGCCCAAGCCGCTGAAAAAGAAAAGCAAAATTGCCTAGTCATCGAAGACTCCACAAACGGCATTCTCGCAGCAAAAGCTGCAAATATTGCCTGCGTGGGCTATGACAGCACCCCCTCAAAAAATCAGAATTACGCGCTTGCCGACAAAGTAATCAATCATTTTGATGAAATTGCAATAACTGATTTGAAACAATGGTTTCTTGAGAAAAAAAAGCAAGTTTAAATTTACTTTGATCTGTTTAATTTCAATTTATTTTCTTCAAAATAGCAGCTTAAAATAGAAAGCATCTCCTCTTTACCTGCGGTAATTTTTTCTACTTTTTTCCACACCTCTTCAGAAATATAAGAGCGCAAGGGCTGATTTAATTTAGTAATCAATGGAAATACCGCTTTCACTTTTTCATCCCATTCTTTGTGGTATCGCAACAAATCGTCTGGATACACAATTTTTCGATCTGTGCCTTCGTCTTCGGCTTCAAAAGGTTCGGGAATATTTAAATATCCATAATCATCAGTTAGTTGCTCACCAGGATGAATATCGCGAATGGCCACTTCAAAATCATAAGCCGTGCTGATGCAATTTGCATTAAAACTGTGGTTGACATAGCGTCCAAAATCCCAGCAAAAAACAAAATTCCCTCGGTTGTTTCTGTAGGTGTAAAAGTCAAGAATTTTTTGGTATTTGGCGTCCATTTGAGAAATTTCCTGAGGTGTAAACTCCCTATCTAAAGCATCTAAAGCCCAGGTAATTGTGCCTTTTGGGATAAATTCTGTGGCTACAACCCCGTAGCCAATTTGTTTACTTATAAAACGCAATTCCGTTTTTGGAAAAATCATATATTTTTTCGGTTAGATACTAACAAAGGAAAACATTTTTTCGATTCAAAAAACAGTTGTTAAAAAATAATTTGTCTCCGATTTATCGAAAAAAAACATTCTCATTTAATGACTTTGGAAGCTAACGGAAAGTACCATTTAAAATTCCTTTTACTTATCTTTGCGCAAATAGCAAATTCAATGAATTACTTCTCATCTAATTTCACTTTAGGTATCCTCGGCGGAGGGCAACTCGGTAAAATGCTGCTTTATGAAACCCGAAAATATGACATCGCCACCAAAGTGCTCGACCCCAATGCCGAAGCTCCTTGCAAAATAGCCTGCAACACCTTTTTACAAGGCGATTTGATGGATTATGACACAGTTATTGCTTTCGCCAAAGATGTGGATGTGCTCACTATTGAAATTGAAGGCGTCAACCTTGAAGCTCTTGAAAAACTTGAAAGCGAAGGCAAAAAAGTGTATCCATCACCGAAGACACTGAGAAATATTCAAAGTAAAGCCGTTCAAAAACAATTTTATAAAAATCATCAAATTCCCACAGCACCCTTTATCGTTTTTAAAGACAAATATGAACTTCAGGAAGCCCTTGTGCGCAAAGAACTTCAATATCCTTTTGTGTGGAAAAGTGCCACAGGTGGCTATGACGGCAAAGGCGTAAGCATCATCCGCGATGCCGAAGATTTGATTCCACTGCCTGGGGGTGAATGCATTGCAGAAAAACTCATTCCCTTTAAAAATGAATTGGCGGTGATTGTGGCGCGGTCCGTTTCGGGCGAAATCAAAACCTATCCAGTGGTCGAAATGGAATTTCACCCCACTGCCAATCAGGTGGAATATGTGATTTGTCCCGCCCGCATTGATGATGCTGTCGCGGAAAAAGCCCGTGAAATAGCTATGAAAGTCTCACAAGCGATGGAACATGTGGGTCTTCTCGCTGTCGAAGTCTTCCAAACCGAAGACGACAAAATCATCGTCAACGAAGTCGCTCCCAGACCTCATAACAGTGGCCATTACAGCATTGAAGCCAGTTATACCAATCAGTTTGAGCAACACCTTAGAGCTATTTTAGATTTGCCATTAGGTGAAACCAAAAGCAAACTCGCCGGAATTATGGTCAATCTTGTGGGTGCCGAAGGCCACACGGGACTGGTTGTTTACAAAAACATCGAAAAAATCCTGGCGATGCAGGGTGTTACTCCACATATTTACGGTAAAAAAGAAACCCGCCCATTCAGAAAGATGGGGCACGTGACCATTGTCAATGAAGATATAACCGAAGCGAGAAAAATTGCTGAGGAGGTTAAGAATGCCATTCAAGTAATCAGTGTGCTATAGCAGTTTTACAGACAATCGATTAATTAAAAATATTCGGTAACTTTGAACCTTAAACTTTAAATCTTGAACCAAAGCATGAGTAAAGTAGCCATCGTCATGGGAAGCGACAGCGACCTGCCCGTTATGCAGGAAGCCGTTGACATCCTCAAAGGATTTGACATCGAAGTGGAAGTGGACATCGTCTCTGCACACCGCACTCCCGAGAAATTAGTTGATTTTAGTACCAACGCCCACAAGAGAGGCATTGCCGTGATTATTGCAGGTGCTGGTGGTGCTGCACATTTACCGGGCATGGTCGCGTCTATGAGCCCGTTACCGGTGATAGGCGTACCTGTCAAATCCAGCAACTCTATTGATGGTTGGGATTCCATACTTTCTATTTTACAAATGCCGGGTGGTGTTCCTGTCGCAACCGTTGCTTTAAACGGAGCTAAAAACGCGGGGATACTGGCTGCACAAATTTTAGGAAGCGGTGATAAATGTGTTTTGGATAAAGTTGTGGCCTATAAAGAAGGATTGAAACTGACGGTTTTGGAGAAGGGGAAGAAGTTGAAGAAGTAATTCTCCATTCCTAAAAGTCAAAAAACAGATTTAGAAATCATAAAAAATTGAGTTGCGATTTGCGAAAATTACAACATTATTGCGCCCAATGAGGCGATACGAAGTTTTGAGTTTTAGGAGACCTAAACTTTCTCATGGTTCAAAACCCTAAGAAAGTAAAATTATCTTATGATTAAGATTTTCAAGATAGAGTCTCATAAAGTGATACCCAAAAATAAAAGCCATTTATAAACACGCTATAAATTTATTTTTTGATATATTTGTGATATCATAACGATATCACTTTTAAAACTTAACAATCATGACTCAAGAAAAAATTATTACTCCCACAAACGGGTATCTTATGCTGTTTGTAAATCTGGTTTTGCTCTCAGGAAGTATTGCCGGTATTTCTATTACTAATTCACCGTGGTTTATTTTTCTTATTATTTTGTTTATTTTTCTTTCAATAGGTTTTGTAATGGTGCAGCCTAACGGATCGCGCGTTTTACTCCTTTTTGGAAAATATATAGGCACCATAAAAAAGAATGGCTTTTATTGGGTAAACCCGTTTTATACTAAAAAGAAAATTTCACTTCGTGCGAGTAACTTCGATAGTGAGCGCTTAAAAGTCAATGATAAATTAGGTAATCCGGTGATGATAAGTACTATTTTAGTTTGGCGTGTGGAGAACACTTACAAAGCTGCCTTTGACGTGGATAATTATGTTGATTTTGTAAGAGTTCAAACCGATGCTGCGGTTAGGAAATTAGCGAGTATGTATCCTTATGACAATTTTGCCGACGAAGGTTTGGACGAAGATATCACTCTACGTTCCAGCGTAAATGAGGTTAGTGAGGCTCTTGAAAAGGAATTGGAAGAACGCTTATCAATAGCCGGTATTGAAGTTTTGGAAGCGCGTATTGGTTATTTAGCATATGCTCAGGAAATTGCCAATGCCATGTTGAAACGTCAACAAGCCACTGCCATAGTTGCTGCACGCCACAAAATTGTTCAAGGTGCTGTAGGGATGGTTGAAATGGCCTTGGACGAGCTTAGCAAAAAAGGAATTGTATCGCTTGACGAAGAACGAAAAGCAGCTATGGTTAGCAATTTAATGGTAATTCTTTGTAGTGATAAAGACGCAACCCCTGTGGTCAATGCAGGAACGTTGAACCATTGATGGTATAAATAAAAATCACCTTGATACGGTTGGGAATCGGCCTCTTTTGTAACCGTCTTTTCGGAATGCACTTTTTGAGAGGCACAAAAATCGATAACTATGTCTAAAAAGAAACCCTTTGCACTACGTGTAAATGAAGATATGATGAAAGAAATTGAAAAATGGGCAGCAGATGAGTTTCGCAGTACCAATGGGCAAATTGAATGGATGCTGATGGAATGCCTAAAAAAACACAATCGAAAACCTAAATAAAAGTTAGCAAACCTCTTACTCCTAAAGATTCAAAATTGAATCAAGAAAGGGGTAAATTTTTCAAATCATTAACCAAATTCGATAACTGCTTTTGTAAATTTGCTTTTCAAAAAACCTGAATCATGCAAGAGCAAAATCCTTTATTACAGTCTTTCGATACCGCACCCTTTTCCAAAATAAAAAACAAACATTTCAAACCCGCTTTTGAGCAAACTATCGCAGATGCCAGAGCTGAAATAGATGCCATCACAGGAAATGCAGATGTGCCCACTTTTGAAAACACCATTGAACCCCTGGAATTTGCCGGGCAGCAACTCGACCGGATATCGAGTATCTTTTTTAATTTGAATTCGGCTGAGACCAATGATGAGATTCAAGCGATTGCGCAGGAAGTTTCGCCATTGCTTTCAGAATTTGGGAATGACATTACCCTTAATGAAGCCTTGTTCAAAAGGGTAAAAACGGTTTATGAGAATCGCACCGACCTCGATTTAACCACAGAGCAAAAAACATTACTGGATAAAAAATACAAAAGCTTTTCCCGCAACGGCGCCAACCTGCCAGAAGATAAGAAGCAGCAACTACGCGACATCGATAAACAACTCGCCAAACTAAAACTTACTTTCGGTGAAAACGTCCTCGCCGAAACCAACAAATACACCCTACACATCACAGATGAAAAAGACCTCAGCGGCTTACCGGACCACGCCAAAGAAGCCGCAGCTCAAACTGCTGAGGAAATAGGCAAAGACGGCTGGGTCATCACCTTACAATACCCGAGCTACATTCCGTTTATGACCTATGCCGACAACCGGGAGTTACGCAAAAAACTCGCTATCGCCTTTGGTGCCAAAGGATTTCAAAATGACGAACTCGATAACCAGAAAAATGTGCTGCAAATTGTGAAGCTGCGTCATGAAAGAGCACAATTATTAGGATATAAAACCCACGCCCATTTTGTTTTGGAAGAACGCATGGCTCAAAGTCCGCTAAAGGTAGAAAGTTTCCTTGAAGAATTACTGGAAAAAGCAAAACCGGCTGCTAAACGGGAATTTGAAGAACTTTCCGTTTTCGCGAAAAAAATGGGTAGCATTGACCAACTCCAAAAATGGGACAGTGCTTATTACACAGAAAAATTAAAACAAGAACGTTTTGACCTCGATGACGAAAAACTAAAACCGTATTTCAAACTGGAAAACGTGATCAACGGTGCGTTTACCATTGCCGAGCGTTTATTCCAGTTAAAATTTACGGAGGTGTTTGATATTGACACCTATCATGAAGATGTAAAAACCTTCCGCGTAAGCGACACCAAAGGGCTTGATGTCGCACTGTTTTATGCCGATTTCCATCCACGGCCGGGGAAGCGCAACGGAGCATGGATGACTTCTTACAAACCGCAATATATCAAGAAAGGAAAAAATGAGCGTCCGCATATTTCCATCGTTTGCAATTTTACAAAGCCTTCCAAAACCAAACCGTCGCTCCTGACATTTAATGAGGTGACCACTTTGTTCCACGAGTTTGGGCACGCCTTGCACGGCATGCTTGCAAACACCACCTACCCAAGCCTTTCGGGTACGGGAGTCTTTTGGGACTTTGTAGAATTGCCCAGCCAGGTAATGGAAAACTGGTGTTATGAAAAAGAGGCATTGGAACTATTTGCCAGACATTATGAAACAGGCGAAACCATCCCAATGGAACTGATTGAAAAAATCAAGGCTTCCGCTACCTTTATGGAAGGGATGCAAACCCTGCGACAATTGAGTTTTGGCTTGCTTGATATGGCCTGGCATGGTAATGATCCGTCTAATATCAGTGATGTAAAAGCCAAAGAACAAGAGGCTTTTGCAGGCACCAATTTTTATCCTGATGTCGCTAAAAACTGTATGAGCACTTCGTTTTCACATATTTTTCAAGGGGGTTATTCGTCAGGATATTATTCATACAAATGGGCCGAAGTACTGGATGCAGATGCTTTTGCTTACTTTTTGGAAAAAGGGATATTTGACTTGGAAGTAGCAGCCAAATTCAAGGAACACGTCCTTTCCAAAGGCGGCACAGAACACCCCATGGTATTGTACAAACGCTTCCGCGGAAAAGAGCCCAATCCTGAGTATTTATTGAAACGGGCGGGACTTTTGGATTAACGATTGAGTAATTTTGATTTTTGATAGAGGTATAAAAGTCTAAAATTTCTACATTTACAAAAAAAGTCTTGGAACTGTCAAAACACAAAATAGATACAGCTCAATGGGTAGATCGTTATGCAGATTACCTGTTCAATTATGCTATCACCCGTGTAAATAATTCTTACATCGCTGAAGAGTTAGTGCAAGAAACTTTTGTTGCTGGTTTAAAGGCAATGAAAAATTTTAAAGGGGAAGCAACTGAAAGAACCTGGCTAATTTCCATACTGAAAAGAAAAATCATTGACCAATACCGAAAAAACAACTCTAAAAAAGGACAAGCCGAAGTGCGAATGGATTTCAGCAATGCCTCAGACCAAGAGGGTGACTGGCTCGAAGAAAAAGTAGAAGATATGGCAACAATGAACGCTGAATCTCAATTTGAAAATCAAGAGCTTGGCCTTGCCATTGAAATTTGCCTTGAAAAACTACCATTGAAACAAGCAGAAATTTTTAAGAGAAAAACCATTTTGGAACAAGAAACCGAAACTATTTGTAAGGAACACGACATTACTGCGTCCAACCTTTGGGTGATTATTCACCGAGCCAGGGTGCAGTTGATGCAATGTTTAAATGACGATTGGTTTAAAAATTAGAAAATGAAGCACAAATTATTCATAAGCTGTGAAGAAGCTGCCCACCGCATAGACAAAGCT
>NZ_CAXBAN010000079.1:0-8509 GCF_963973675.1 uncultured Planktosalinus sp.
TTTCATAGGATTGTTGGAGTCTTTAATATATCCATAAAGATTTCCTCTGTGACCTCCTATATAATCTCTGTAAGAAAGCGGTGTTGAGGCAAATACAGATTGTATGCATTTTCTAATATCAGGAAATTTTTTCTCAATTTCCTTGATAAATATTTCAATTTTTTCTTCTTTAAACTTTTCATAATCAGCCCCTCTATCTTCATTTTCAGAGACCGTATTATGAGTGTGCTCCCATTGTTTTACCTCATCATAGTTCATATAAGTAATAGCTGTTAAGCTATCGGCCCAATTTTGACTTTCTTTAGAAACATTCATAGAAAGCATATAACCTTCAGGCCAAGAGTCCTGGCTGTATTCATATGCGCTCCATACCTTAGTGCTATCCTTAAAATGATAATAGTTGTGGTTCATGTATGGGAAACAGTCCGGTTTGAAAACAATATAGATGCTAAATGCAGAGGGTAGTACTTCCAGGGTTTGGATTCGGTTGTAATATGTTTTTCTAAACGAATCGCTACCTATCATTTTAAGTGTGGTTTTAGGCTCAATATTTGAAATGAACAGTTCTCCCTGAAAACTGTTTCCTTTTTTAGTTTCTACAGCAGTAACCACATTATCAATAGTTTTGAACTTTATAACCTCTGAATAGTTAAAAACTTCTCCTCCATACTTTTTTAACTGACGTATGAGTTGTTTGGTAATTTGGCTTCCTCCATTAATGCATCGCCAGGCACTTTGAATGTATGAGTTTACTGAAAGTGCGTGTACATAAAAAGGCGTTTTGTCTGGAATACCGGCATATAAAAAATTAGAGCCGGCCAAAACAGCCTTTAACTTTGCATTTTGTGTAAAACCGTCTATATATTCTTTTGCATTGATAGAAAGAATCTCATTTTGATAACCATTGCCACTTCTTAAATTATAAAACGGAAATGAGTCACACGTATACTGAAGTTTTTTACAATACTCCTGAATATTTTCTTTTTCTTCGGGAAAGTATTTGCCAAGTTGTTCAACAAAATTTTCATATCCTTGCGCATGAGGATACTTTGTGTTGTCATCATCAAAGCTGATTAGATCAAACGCATTTTGGTCAAGTTTTTTAATGCGCAACTTTTCCATAATACCTATATAAGAGAAGTATTTATATAAATTTTGACCTTCTTCAAGACCGCCAATATAATGTACTCCGGTATCAAATATGGTTTTATCTCTTACAAAGGTTTGCAGATTACCACCATATTGCCTGTTTTTTTCAAGCACACATACGCTCTTGCCTTCTTTGGCAAGAATGATTGCCGATACAAGACCTCCAAGCCCACTTCCTATAACAACAACATCATATTTTTTACTCACGCTCAATTTTCTTATAAACTAAATATTTCCCTTCAAAAACTTGATGAAATGATAATGATTCCAAATGGTTTTTAAGGGTAAAGTTATGTAATAATATAACATTTTTTGTCTTTACCAACAGCTTATTCAGGACTTCTGTTTCTAGAGATGATTCTGAAATCAAAAGTGTGTCCCAGGGCAAACCGTGATGCAATGGAGAATCAACATAATTAATATTTCTTTTATGAACTAAATAATTTGCTGAAGCAATAGTTCGCTTTTCAGGATCATGTATGTAAGAAATAATTTTTCGGTTGGGTTGCTGTAAGCTTAAAAGGGCATCCCATTGTCCAAAATCATTAGTGAGATGAAAAATAGTTTCTTTATCTTTTAATTTGTTACGCAATGAAAAATAAATATGTTTTTGTGAGTCAAAATTAACCTTAACTGAATTGTATACAGAAGGTTCTTTATACAGAAAGGATAATAAAATTGTCTTGCGGTAGTAGTTTTCATCTTCTTGCTCAAACCTTATTTCTGAAAACATGCTTTTAAAATAAGCGCTCACTGTCTTTGTTTGTTTTGACAAGTGTGAATTTAACTGTTTGTCTGAATAGGGTAAGCGTTGATCAATTACAACAGTGATTTTTCCGTCATAAATAATGTGATCGCCTTTGGGGCACACGTCTGCATTTCCGTGTATGTAAATAGGCAATATGTCCAATTGAAACTCATTTGCTAAATAAAACGCTCCTTTATGAAAACGTTTTACTACATTGTCTTTCGAGCGGGTTGCCTCGGGAAAAACCATCAAAGAGTATCCTTCTTCCACTTTTTTTCTCAAGTGGGAAATTCCGTCATCAATGCCCTTGGAAACGGGATAAAATCCGGCTAGTCTAGCGGCACCACCAATAATTACAGAGTTGTAGACCCAATCGCTCACCAGAAATATTATTTTGGGACTCAACATTCCAATTGTTATTGAATCTAAAAATGAAGTGTGGTTTGAAATTATAACAGATGGCTTTTCAAATGTTTCATTGTGTGGATTGAGCACTTTTTTTACAACAAACGGATTGGTATATAAAACAGATTTTAAATACACAGAGATTACTTTTCTAAACCAAAGCATTTTTCTCTCTTTTTTCACAGGAACTAAAAAAAGTAAAACAGGTCCTAAAACAGCTATAATCAAGCCTCCCAGTCCATAATAAGTAAAGGAAAAAAAAGAATGTAATAACAAACGTAAACTAATTGGAGACTTTCCTTTTTTAACACGATTTTCAAAGAAAAATTTAAACAGTATTGGATAAAAAACAAACGTAACAATCAATGCTGAAAAGACACCAACAATCGAGGCTATTGAAATAGATTTTAATGCAGGATGCTTCGCAAAAATAAGAACACCAATAGCAAGTGTTGTAGTAAGAACAGCCAATAAAATAGAGGCCTTATATGTGCGTAAATCAATTTTAATGCCGGTATACCTTTTCTGTAATGCACTAGTCATAAATATGCTAAAATCTACACCAATACCAAAAACAAGCGTACAAACAATCAGGCTAAATATATTCAATTGTATTTGCAGCAAAACAAGGCTTCCCACAGTTACTATAGCGGTTATCACAATTGGAAGTATTGCCACTAACACTAGCTCTATGCGTTTAAAAAACAACCATAAAATTAGAAAAATAACGAGTAGGGAATAGTTTATCAAACTCCCGAAATCATCTTTCAACTGACCCAAAAAGGTTTCATTTATTTCCTGCCTGTCTATGAGCATTACCCCTTCCAGGTTTTGAAACTTTGAGACAAAATTTGCTCTCTGGGATTCATCAACCTTCACCAGCGTACTCACTGTATAAAAACCATTGTTTTCTGAAACAAATTCAGATACAGGAATTGTATTTATATTCTTAAAGTCATTCAGACTCTTTGGGTTAAAGTTGTTTTCTAAATGGGTGTAAAAGTTAGCATAAGTCTCCGGTTTAAAACCAAATTCTTTACTGCTTTCAGTCAATTCCTGCTTTAAAAAATCGATTCTTTCAGGACTCCAGAAATCATACCAACGCTTGATGCGTTCTTGTTGTTTTACTTCAGAAATAAGTACTGAGCCAATAGAACTCATTTTATCAATACCTTTTTCAGTCTTTATTTGTTGTAAAATTGATAAGACCTCATCATTCTTTTGTAGAACTTTTTCTTCTGAAGTGCCATAAACGGCAATATAAACTGACTTTGAGGTAATGTTTGTACTTTCTTCTAGTTTAGTCTCAGCAGATTTGAGTTCATCTGAAACAAAGTTCAAATCTGAAATATTACTGTTGAATTGAAGTTTTCCAAAAACAAACAAGCTAACAATCACAGCTGCTAATGTAAAAAGAACCAACACTTTATTTTTATGAAAATCAACTGCCGCCAGGCGGTCAAAAAGATGAGTTTTTTGTTTTTTAATAACTTGTGATGGGCGATATAAATGAGGAATGAAAATCAATGCAAAAAAGGCAGAAGCCAGAACACTCACTGCAGCAAAAACACCTAAATCTTTCAACACATCCGATTCTACAAAAAGCAGACATAAAAAAGATGCTGCTGTAGTGACACTACTAATAATTACGGGCTTCGAAATCTGTTCATACAGCGATTTAATATCAAAATGATGTTTAAAATGCGTGAGGATGTGAAGTGAATAATCAATTGTGACACCCAGTAAAATAGCTCCAACACTTATAGAAATTGCTGATACCTTCCCTAAAAACAAATAAACAAAAGCCAACGCCGTTACCGCACCAAAAACTGTAGGAATAAAAACAATAAAAGGTATAAATACCGTGCGATAATAAAAAACCAAAAGCAACATCAACAAACTTATTGACAGTGTTAATGTTGTGAGTATGTCTTTTTTTATCTGAGTTGCATTTGCAACAGCAATAAAGTTTGCTCCAAAAAAATCAACTGAAATCCGTTCCTTAAAATCAGTGTTTAAATGGTTTTTAATCTCATTTAGTGCATTGACAAACTCAGTGTTTTGCTTTGTCTCACTTCCTGAAAGGGTTGGCTTGATAAACAGCAATATTTTAGAACGATCGGGTGTTGTTAGAAAACCGTTTTCAAAGCTTAACTGGTCATCTGCCTGAAGGTTTTGTAGCTTTTCCAGACCCAGAAATGTAAGGCCTAAGGGATCTTTAAGTATCTGATTTCTGGAAATAATTCCTGTGGGTGAAATGAGTGTTTTATAATTATTTTCTGCAATTCTTTGGATGCTGTCAATTTTTAGTTTTGCTTCAATTGTTTCATAATCACTTTCAGATAAAAAAAGTGGTAAGTTTTCATAGAAAAAATCAAGAGTTTGACTAAAGTCTTCTGTTTGAAATTTACCTTGGACTTTTTCAATATAGTTTTTTAAGGGCTCAAGGCTGTCTAAAAACTGATTTGCAGATTGAGTAAGGTCTTCAAAAGTTCCTTGGTTTTCTTTCTGGATTATCACAGCAATTTTATCAGAAAAATCTAACTGCTGTAAAACTTTTGAAGTAATATCAGCTTGATCATTCTTTGGAAGGACTCTTGAAATATCCTCTTCAAACTCTATCTGAAAGGCAGCAAATAGGAAGGTGATAAACAATAAAATTAAAGCCAAAAGTGACAACCACTTTTGACGGGCAATGCGTTTATAAATTCCGTAAAAAAACCGATGCATTTTTTTGCCTATTTATCTTTTTTTGCTGTAAACGAAAGTACTAAATAACTTCCAACTCCGAAAAGAATTGCTGCAACTGTTGCCAGTATAAAACTCCCTAAAACATATTGCATCAGGCTGGCTTCAATTGCTTCAAATGGGGCTTGTTTTATGGAGGTAAGAGAAACTGTCCCGGGGATAAAAAGAGCACCAATTTTTAGAGATATAAATATGATTACAGGTATTAATGGCGGAATACTGATGTTTGAGGCTGCAAATGCAAGTGCTTTATTTAGCTTTAGAATAACTGCCAAAAATAAAACTAAAATAGTTTGAAAACCCCAAAACGGACTTATTCCAATAAATACCCCCAAAGCGATTGATGATACTTTTTTTCCTTTTGAGTCTGTGCTTTCTAAAACATCCTCTTTGATAAACCTTCGTATACTTTTTCGCTTAAAGTTTCTAAAAAAATCACGTGGTTTAATGTAAAATAACATCAGTACTACCAAGACTGTGTTAAGAACACTAATGCGAAAAAAGTCTTTGTAAGGCCTGAAATGACTCACGCGATCCTTTTGATCATAATGCACTTTAACGGGTATATTTTTCACAGGAATTCCCTTCCAGGCTGAACGCACAATTATTTCAATTTCAAATTCAAATTTGGTTGTGAAATATTTTTTTGGGATAGCTTTTAAAGGATACACCCTGTAACCCGATTGTGTGTCTTTGAGTTTTATTCCAGTTTCAAACCAAAACCAAAAATTTGAAAATCGGTTGCCAAAACTGCTCCCTTTTGGGATGCCTTCCTGAGACATATTTCTATTTCCTATCAACAAAACCGGATAGGGTTCCTGTTTTATTGCCTCCATAAAAACCGGAATGTCGTCAGCAAAATGCTGACCATCAGAATCTATAGTAATTGCATAGTCGAAACCCAACTCTCGTGCCACTTGAAATCCTTTTTGAAGGGCATAGCCTTTACCTCTATTTTTCTTGTAATCTACCAATATTATTTGTTGGTAGTTTTCCAAAATAGAAAGGGTGTCGTCTGTCGAGCCATCGTTTATAACAATTACATTGGTAGTCTTCATCAACACCTCATCCAAAACTTTTGTGAGGGTTTTTTGATTGTTATATGTAGGGATAAGAACACAAACCTGATAGAAAGCAGAAGGCTCTGAAGGGTTTGTGAGTGTTGGCATAATTTATAAGGAAAACTTTGGGGTAAATTTACTGAATAATCAGTTTAAAACCTGTGCTTTTTCCTCTTCACTAAAAAAATCTGAATGAGTTGCATAGTCACGAATACATTTTTTAACAGCCTCAGTCAAGCTGTCAAACTCTTCTAATATTAGGGCTTTATCGTCTTCCATATTGTCTTTGTATTTTACAATCCGTGGACTATTTTCCTGTACACTTAGTCTGATTAGTCTAATTTCTGGATTGTCATGATCCTCTTGTACAGCAGCTTCAATATTTGTAACTGCCAGTTCAAAAAACTCTTTTTTTTCTTTGATACCTTGACCGTATTGTGCCTGCAAAGCAAAGGAAGCACCCTTATATGCTTTTAAAATTGCTGTTGATGCATCCACAATTTCCATCATTTCATTAAACGATTTGGCTGTCTCTTCGGTTTTTGGGCCTGAGAAATAACTGCTTCGAATACTGTCCAAATCAGTTGCGAATTGAAGTAAAAAAATAAGTGTAATTAAACCTGTCAGTGCTTTCATATTAAACCTTAATATACGTATTTGAAAGTTTTAAAGCAACTGTATCTTCCATAAAAGTTGTGTTTTTTACTTTTATCTCATCATTTTCACCAAAACTTATTGCTAATTCAAGGCGAAGCCTGGAATTGATGTCAGGATTAATTAAAGCCATAAATTTCACATTTGAAGCTGTCTTCAGTTGTAATTCACAGTTGAGAAAACTTTGACACATTTCTTTGATAATTTGCAACATACAAACTCCGGGAGTGACAGGGTTGCCAGGAAAATGCCCCTTGAAAACCTCATGGTTTTTATTGAGGTTTATTGTTACAGAATAATTGTTTTCTGAAACTGTTTCAGTGCTTAAAATTGTATAAAAATCTTTTAATAACATGTAGTTGGAATTAGTGCTGAGTGTTAAAAGTATAAGAAAGTCCTAACTGAAAAAGTAAATTGGTGTTATAAGAATGTACATGAGGTGAATTTGAAGTGCTGTAATCAGATTCAAAAACATCTAAAACACCTGCTTTTAAACGTCCTTCTAATTCTAGGTTTTCAAGAATCCTGAAGTAAAGACCTGTTGTAAATCCAAAATCAAGGTCGGTATTTGTATATATGTTATTTTCCAATTGAAAATCTATTGTAGGTCCAATAAGAAAGCTAAAGCGTTTATTGAAGTGTAATTTGTTTGTCAGGCCAAGTGATAAATAAGAGATGGATATTGTTTCTTTTCTTGAAGGGTTTTCAAAATCATTCCAAAATCCGGAGGAAACTTCGATATTTTTACCACCTTGGTTTGTATATGTTATTTCAGGTTGGAGGGTGTAGAGTTTTCCCAAACGCAAAGCTCCAAATGCACCAATGTAAAAATCAGTATTAAAGTCAGACTCTACCTGTGTTATTTTAGAAATATTTAACCCACCTCTCAACCCGGGTTTAAATGAAACCTGTGCCTGTAAACATTGTATTCCAAAAAATAGGACAATTGAAAGAATAAGGGTGGTTTTCATTTTTTAAATTGGTTTAGTTTAATTTTTAAATCTATATCACGATGTTCAACCAAGATAGAGTCGGCAAAAGTATTCTTTTTTGCAAAAAAGTGAAAGCTAACTTTTTCTTTTATGCTAGTGGTTTCCACAACTTTTTCCAACAAACCTGAACTGTTGTTGATCATAACATAATGAAACAAACGTTCACTTGTATAGGTTTCGTAAACTGTAAAGCTTGGTTTTAACAATAGTTTAAAATCTTTTTCTAATGTTTTTCTAATGAGTTTCCTATCAAGTTGCTCGGCTATAAAATGTATTTTAAAACTTGATTGTGAGAGCTCTACGTCTAGCAATTTAAAACCAAAATCAGTTGTTAATACTAACCTGTGCTGGTCTTTAGTGATTTTTTTTACGATAAAGACACCGCTAAACTCATTGTTATAGGCCGAAATATGAGCCCGATACACGTAATCTAACTCAGGATCTGAAAAATACTGATTTTCAACAAGCCTTAATTCATTATTAGTCAACTCTGCATTGTGAGGAACATAAGATTTACAGGAAACCAGCAAAAATACCAGACTACTTATTTGTAAAAGTGTTTTGATCAAGACGAACGTTTGTTTCTTTATTCCTAAAAACGATGTGTGTATAATCTTCAGACGGTTCATAGAGTTTAACCTCAGCTATGGCAGCTGTTGTTTTGTCAAAATATAACTCCAGACTTGAAATATATATTTTGATATCATTTGATTTTGGATTCAAAACAGCAATGTTAAAGTCCGGGTTTTTAA
>NZ_CAXBAN010000080.1:0-8425 GCF_963973675.1 uncultured Planktosalinus sp.
AGTGAGCAGTCAGTTTATAACTGCGCTCTTGTTAATAGCTCCCTCACTTGAAAACGGATTGGAAATTACCCTGAAAGGAAATAAAACTTCACAACCATATTTAGAAATGACGATTAGTCTTTTAACTAAATTAGGTGTTATGGTTTCGGTTTCAGAAAACACAATTTTGGTAAAACCCTTTATGGAAGAACCAAAAAAAATTCAATTTAAGGTAGAATCTGACTGGTCTACGGCATCCTATTTTTATTCACTTACAGCACTTTCCCCTTTAGGAACTAATTTGAAGTTACAAAATTTTGAAGCACATAGTTTACAAGGAGATGCAATAACAACAGAGTTTTTTCGGCAATTGGGAGTGACAACTACCTATTTAAACGGAGCAATTAGTTTGACCAAAAAAGAGGTTCCTATTATAAAAGAACTAAATCTGAATCTTAATAACTCACCTGACTTGGCTCAAACATTGGTAGTGTGCTGCTTAGGCTTGCAAATACCCTTTCATTTCAATGGCTTGCAAACCCTCAAAATTAAAGAAACAGATAGGCTTGTGGCACTTAAAAACGAACTAGCTAAATTTGGAGTTGATGTTTCAATAGATAAAAATAGTATTTCTTCGGCTGCAGTGAATAACATCCAAGTACCTAAAGTTCCTGTTCCTGAAATCGCAACCTATAACGACCATCGTATGGCGATGGCATTTGCCCCTTTGACATTATTAATGCCTATAAAAATTAAAAATGCTGATGTAGTTGTAAAGTCTTCCCCATTGTATTGGGAATATTTATCAAAATTGGGTGTCAACATTTCGGAGTATTAAGCTACAAACAAGAATTTAAAATAATAAACTGCTTTTTACTTGACAACCCCTGCCTTGAGGTTGTATATTTGCAGCTTGCTAAAAATCAATCTTTAATAAATACTCTATGAAGCTATCACACTTTGATTTTAATTTGCCAAATGAGCTGCTGGCAGAATACCCACCTTTGAACAGAGATGAATCACGTTTAATGGTTTTAGACCGCAAAACACAAACGATCGAGCACAAAATGTTCAAAGATTTGATTGATTATTTTGAAGAAGATGATGTGCTTATTTTAAATAATACCAAAGTATTTCCGGCGAGGTTGTATGGTAATAAGGAAAAAACAGGTGCTAAAATTGAAGTTTTTTTGTTACGAGAACTCAATGCTGAAACACGCCTTTGGGACGTGTTGGTAGATCCTGCCAGAAAAATCAGAATTGGAAATAAGTTGTATTTTGGCGAGGATGAAACCTTGGTTGCTGAGGTGATTGATAACACCACTTCAAGAGGAAGAACGTTAAGATTCCTGTTTGATGGTACCTATGAAGAGTTTAGAAAGAAATTAAATGAATTGGGCGAAACACCACTTCCAAAATACATTTCAAGGGAAGTAGAACCTGAGGATGCTGAGCGCTATCAAACCATTTATGCCAAAAAAGAAGGTGCTGTGGCGGCTCCAACAGCAGGATTGCATTTTTCAAAGCACTTACTTAAACGACTTGAAATTAAGGGTGTTAATTTTGCAGAAGTCACATTACATGTAGGCTTGGGTACTTTTAGTCCCGTTGAAGTGGAAGATCTTTCCAAACACAAAATGGATTCTGAAGAATTTGAAGTAGATGAATTTAGTGCTAAAATTGTCAACGAAGGAAAAGCCAAAAGACGAAAAATTTGTGCTGTTGGAACAACTGTGATGCGTTCAGTTGAAAGTACGGTTTCTTCACAAGGGGCATTAAACCCATATAAAGGATGGACGAATAAATTCATTTTTCCTCCTTATGAATTTAGTATTGCAAATTGTATGATTACTAACTTTCACACTCCAAAATCAACCTTATTGATGATGGTGTCTGCTTTTGCCGGACACGACTTTATCAAAAAAGCCTATGCAGAAGCTATAAAAGAAAACTATCGTTTTTACTCCTATGGAGATGCGATGTTAATTCTGTAACAATTCAGTAAATAGTTATAAGTCAATCCTCAATAAAGTGTTTTTTATTGAGGATTTTTTATTTTATGATTGTATTTTCAAATAAATCACTTATTTTAGTAGCTGAATCGGTTTTTTGTTATGAAAAAAATTACATTACTGTCTTTTCTTTTTCTTGCTTCCAGCATTATTGCACAAGTTACCAATCAGGGTACACCCGGAAGTTGGAAAATTGACAATCTATCTAAAATTGAACCTGTTGTCATGCCTGCAATAAACCTTCAGGCATTGCAAGAAGAGGACATGAGAAATGAAAACCGAAAAGACATCCCCTGGAGGTTTGGTGTAGAATTTGAAGTGACACTCAACACTCAAAATTCAGGTACTTGGGATGAACTTGAAAATGGTGATAGAATCTGGAGGTTAAATATACATTCTGCTGGAGCAATAACAATGAACTTTGTGTTTGAAGATTTTTACCTTCCTACCGGTTCAAACCTCTACCTTTACAGTGATGACCGTTCTGATTTATTGGGGGCGTATACACCAATACAAAACCGTGAAGATAGACAACTGGGAACTTGGTTTGTTGATGGTGAAAGTGTCTGGCTAGAGTATTATGAGCCTCGTTCACAAAGAGGAAATGGAAGTCTGAAACTAAATAAAGTTGTCCATGGATATCGCTCTGTTGCCAACACCATTCAAAACAAAGGGTTAAATGATTCAGGTCCTTGCAATCAGGATGTTGACTGTACAGTTGGTGCTGATTTTGACGATATAAAAGAAGCTTTAAAACGTTCTGTTGGTTTGTTTTTATTAGGAGGTTCTGTTTGTTCAGGAACTTTAATAAACAACACAAACAATGATAACGCTCCATATTTTTTAACTGCCAGCCATTGTAATAGTGGAAATCCGGCTACCTGGGCGTTCCGATTTAATTGGGTGAGTACAAATCCATCTTGCGGAACCACAACAAATAGCGGAAATGGAAGCTTTAATCAAACCACTAGTGGTGCAACTGTGCTTGCTGAAAATCAAAAGTCTGATTTTATGTTGGTAAATATAGATGCAGATTTACCTGCCGCCTGGAATTTAGTATGGGCAGGTTGGAATAGAAGTACAACTGAAGTTCCGGATTTTACTGTGGGTATTCATCATCCAGCAGGAGATATCATGAAAGTATGTCGTGACAATCAATCACCCATTAGAACTGCTATCAACTTTGAAATTCCAAACACCAATGTTTGGCGTGTATCAGATTGGGATTTAGGAGTTACCGAAGGAGGCTCTTCAGGTTCTGCGTTATTTGATCAGGATGGACGTATTGTGGGTCAGCTCGCAGGTGGCGCAGCGGCCTGTGCCGGAACCAATGACAATGGCCAACCTGACTTTTATGGACGTTTAGATACATCTTGGGATTTTGGCTCCTCTAGTACTAACAGACTGTCTGATTGGTTGGATCCGTCTGGCTCTGGAGTAATGACAACAGATATATTAAACACACCCGACTTTCAGTTTATCGGAGACATTTCAATTTACCCTAATCCAGCGAGTACTATAATTACAATTTCCAATAACAATTCTTCGCAATTGAAATATGAGTTCTACTCTGTTACCGGACAATATTTAAAAGCCGGTAGTTTACCATTATCAGAAAATAATATTTTCGTAAATGATTTATCTGAAGGAGTTTATTTTTTAAAGTTTGAAGATACTGTTACAGGTAGCACACTTGTTAAGAAAATAATTGTGAAGAGATAATGAAATCACTACTCCTTGATGCTTCTTACCGACATACCCATTATCTTACCTCCACCGTATTCTTTGAAAGCGTCAGAGCCATAATCTGTAAAAAAATACCAGGCATTATAAGTGTCATATGCTGTTGTTGTCCACCAGCATGCAACTCTTCCAATATAAAAGAAATAACCTTCAAAATCTCGATTGCCTCCGCCAATGCCATTAAAGCCTGATGAATTGTCTCCATGACCATTTCGAAACCAAAACGAAGTTGCTTTTATTTTTTTTCCAGCAACGTCTTTGCCACCCAAAAACCTCTGTAGCTCACTAAAGTCTTCTTTAGTTGGAATCCGCCAACCCTCAGGCGCAAGCCCTCTAGGGTCAGTTACTGCATACCAATTGTATAAAACTCCACTTTTTTTAGCGATATCAGGTTGATTTTCATAAAAGCTCCAAGCCGGTGTACAGTCTTTTCCTGCTTGAATCCAATCTTCTCGAGTTTTTGCTTGAGAAATAGGGTCTCCGTTTTTAAAATTAGTGACAGCTAAATTTTTGCTACTCCAAATTTGGTTTCCAATAGCAATTCCTTTAATTTCATCAGTGTTTTGACTGTTTGCAGGAAGTGCAATTGCAAATAGAAAAACCCAATAAGATGAATATAAAGTAAATAAAATCTTAAAAATTTGAGTAAAACCTTTCATATATGCAAAAAAATAAATAAATATAAATATAAAAAATAATAAATTGAAATCGTATTTATAAATGCATTCTCTTTCAAATATGGTATTTTTGCAAAATGAAAGATCAAAAGAAAGATATTAGAGCCTTATCAAAAGAAGCGCTGAGAGATTTTTTTATTCAAACAGGTGAGAACGCTTTTAGAGGTAATCAAGTGTATGAATGGCTTTGGAACAAGGGAGTACATTCCTTTGACGAAATGACCAACCTTTCTAAAGAAACCCGAAATCACCTAGATGAACATTTTGTGATTAACCACATTGAGGTTGATCAAATCCAAAAAAGTGCAGACGGAACTATAAAAAACGCTGTTAAACTACATGACAAGTTAGTGGTTGAGTCTGTTTTAATTCCAACTTCCTCAAGGACAACAGCCTGTGTGTCATCGCAGGTGGGATGTAGCTTAGATTGCAACTTTTGTGCAACTGCCAAACTCAAACGCATGCGAAATTTAAACCCTGATGAAATTTATGATCAGGTGGTTGCTATAGACAGAGAAAGCAGATTGTATTTTGAAAGACCCCTTTCTAATATTGTGTTTATGGGGATGGGAGAACCCTTGATGAATTATAAAAATGTACTTGAAGCCATTGATAAAATTACTTCTCCTGAAGGTTTGGGTATGTCACCTAAGCGAATTACAGTTTCCACAAGTGGAGTGCCCAAAATGATTAAAAAACTAGCCGATGACGATGTGAAGTTTAAATTGGCTGTTTCTTTACATAGTGCCATTCAGCAAACACGAGAATCGATCATGCCCTTTGCAAAAAACTTCACATTGGAAGACTTAAAAGATTCATTGATTTATTGGTATTCAAAAACAAAAAGTAAGGTTTCTTATGAATATGTTGTTTGGAAAGACATCAACGATAGTAAAAAGGATATTGAAGCTTTGGTTAAATTTTGTGCTTATGTGCCTTGCAAGGTCAATCTTATTGAATATAACCCAATTGGTGAAGACGCTTTTCAACAGGCAAGCAATGAAGCCCTGGAGCAGTATATAGCTACACTTGAATACCATCGAATTCCGGTAACAGTAAGAAGAAGCCGCGGTAAAGATATTGATGCCGCCTGCGGGCAGTTGGCAAACAAGCAATAAAAAAGGCTTCCCGAATTAGGAAGCCTTAATTTTTTTAAACTGACTTAATGTTAAATTACCTTTTAACTAACTTAAAAGTAGCTGTTTTTCCGTTTGCAACTGCTGTTGCAATATAAACACCACTTTTAAGAGTTGATAAGTTGATTACTTCAGTAGTAGAAGAAAGATTTTGGTCAATTACTTTTTGACCTAAAATGTTAAAAATATTAATGCTGCTAAAATTATCTGTAGCTCTGATTGTTAGGTTTTGAGATTGTGGGCTGTAGAAGTAATTAAAGCCACTGATTTCAACTTCTGAAGTGCTTAATACACCATCCAATACTACATTGTCTATAAGAACTGAATTTTCATCAAAAGTATCGTGGTGTCTAAATACTAAATAAACTGTTTGACCATCATAAGCAGAAACATCAACAGAAACAGGTGCTGCATTGTTTGCTTCACTATCACAAGTACAAACATCTCCTACAGTTCCATCAAAAACAGGAGTAAGGTTGGATATTTGTCCAATATCAGTCGTTTCAGAAAGATAAACGGATAATCTGTCACCTAAGAAAGTTCCATTTGTTTGATAGCTTCCCATTAGAAAGTCTAGTGTTGAGCTAGTTCCAAGTGTAACCGCATCCATTGAGATTAAGTAGTTGTCAGGAGTGTAAGCTCCATTTGAATCCCAAGAATCTGAATCGGCAACATTGCCTTCAAATAACGATGTCCAACCAGAATCAACAATATTTGCTACTTGCCAAAACATACCGTCACCATCATCGTCAATGTTACTCCAGTTAAAAAAAGATGTGGATCCATCTGTATCTAGCTCAAAATCATCAGAAAAGATTTGAGCGTTCATTCCAACAGCCATAAAAAATGCTGCCATTAAAAGTGTAATTTTTTTCATAAGTATATGTTTTTTAAGTTTAATTAATTTCGTAAATATACTAAATATTTCTACTGCTCACAAAATTATTTTAACTTAAAAATATACTTCATTTTTTATTTACCTTTGAGCCTTGATGAAAATCGTTTCCCAAATAAAGCAACCCATTGTTGAAGAAATGGAACTTTTTGAAAAAAAGTTCTATGCCTCCATGACTTCAAAAGTAGCTTTGCTAAATCGCATTACCCATTACATCGTAAACAGAAAGGGCAAGCAAATGCGGCCTATGTTTGTGTTTTTGATTGCAAAAATGGTTCACAATGGTGAGGTTGCTGAACGCACTTACAGGGGAGCCTCGGTCATTGAGCTCATTCATACTGCAACATTGGTGCACGATGATGTGGTGGATGACAGCAACCGTCGTCGTGGATTTTTCTCTATCAATGCGCTTTGGAAAAATAAAATAGCCGTTTTGGTAGGGGATTATCTACTTTCAAAAGGTTTGCTGCTATCTATTGACAACGATGATTTTGATTTGTTGAAAATTATATCGGTTGCAGTAAGGGAGATGAGTGAAGGTGAACTCCTTCAAATTGAAAAAGCCAGAAAACTCGATATCACCGAAGAAATCTATTATGAAATTATACGGCAAAAAACAGCAACTCTAATCGCTGCCTGCTGTGCGATGGGCGCTCAGTCTGTTAATGCTCCAAAAGAGGAAGTAGAGCAGATGCGAAAATTTGGGGAATTGATAGGAATGGCCTTTCAGATTAAAGACGACTTATTTGATTATGGCACTGAAAAAATAGGCAAGCCAACCGGTATTGATATCAAAGAGCAAAAAATGACATTGCCACTAATTCACACTTTAAATAATTGTTCAGATGAGGATAAAAAATGGCTCATTAATTCTGTAAAAAACAAAAATAAAGATGCCAAAAGAGTAAAAGAAGTAATAGAATTTGTAAAATCTTCAGGTGGACTGGACTATGCAGTTGAAAAAATGAAATCCTTCCAGCAAGAGGCATTGAGGATTTTAAATTCCTATCCACAATCACCATTCAAAGATTCACTCATCCTGATGGTAAATTATGTCATAGAACGCAAGAAATAATCATTCATTGATTCTCTACTTTTTTTTGTAAAATGCTTTTTACAGGCACTATTTTATTAACTACATTTACATCTCAAATTTTTTTAAATGATTTCAAAATCAACCATCGATCAAGTATTTGAAACTGCCCGGGTAGAGGAAGTGATAGGTGATTTTGTACAACTCAAAAAAGCGGGGAGCAACTTTAAAGGACTCAGCCCGTTTTCTGATGAGCGCACACCCAGTTTTATGGTCTCTCCAGTAAAGCAAATCTGGAAAGATTTTTCCAGCGGAAAGGGGGGGAATGTGGTGGCTTTTTTAATGGAACATGAGCATTTTACTTATCCTGAAGCCATTAAATACCTCGCCGGTAAATATGGTATCGAAATAGAAGAAACCCAAAAAACAGACGAAGAAAAGGAACAAGCCAACGAGCGGGAGAGTATGTATTTGGTGAGTGAGTTTGCAAAAGACACCTTTCATCATAACCTATTGAAAACTGAACCAGGTAAAGCGATAGGGCTGTCTTATTTCAAAGAACGTGGTTTTAGCGAGGCCACTGTCAAAAAGTTTCAGTTAGGCTACTCTTTTGACAGTTGGGATGCGTTCACATCTGAAGCCCTACGTAAAGGCTATAAACTTGAATTTTTGGAAAAAACCGGACTTACAATTGTTAAAGAAGAAAAGCAATTTGACCGCTTTAAGGGTCGCGTAATGTTTCCTATTTTGAGTATGAGTGGGCGAACGCTCGGATTTGGAGGACGAATTTTGACAAACGATAAAAAAGCTGCAAAATACCTCAACTCTCCCGAAAGTGATATATACCATAAAAGCAAAGTACTATATGGGATTTTTCACGCTAAACAATCTATTGCCAAAGAAGATAATTGCTTTTTGGTTGAAGGCTATACTGATGTAATCCAGTTTCA
>NZ_CAXBAN010000081.1:0-8411 GCF_963973675.1 uncultured Planktosalinus sp.
ATAGCCATTTTTATGTGTTAAATGTGATTTTAATACTGATGAAACTTTCTTCAATCACCATTGGAATGGTAAATAAACGTCCGTTGATTAAAAAATTGGGGGCAACCCCAAAGGGTAAATAAAAATTGCTAATGGTGTTTTCAATAAACTCATCGTGAAGCTGCTGCAATTTATGGTTGCTGTTCCAATAAGCCAGCAGTACTTCTTTAAACGATGCATCCTCATTAAAATAATGTGTAATAAGCCAATCAATTTTTTGATGCTTACTGAGTTTTGAAAATCCGCTGACAGGTTTTGACATAATTCTTGAAAGTTTCTCTCTGCAAAGATAAAATTTAAGAAACATCAAATGATTATTCTGAAATTGAATTCTGACCTCCGGATGCCGAATAAAGTTTCATCAGTATTAAAATCACATTTAACACATAAAAATGGCTATTTTTTGGAGATTTTTTAGTAAACTTGACCTTGCAATTTTTTTAATAAAGAACCTATGCGTTTTTCCAAAGCGATTATCCCCCTATTATTACTCTTTACTACAGCTGTTTATCCTCAATTAAAAACCATCACCCTTGAAGAAATATGGGGTGGCGAATTCAGTACCCAAGGTCTGGAACGACTGCATTCACTGCAAAATGGAAATCAATATACGGTTTTAAATTATGACCGGAGCAACAGGGCTTCTACAATTGATGTCTATGACTACAACACAGCCGAAAAGGTAAAAACCCTGGTGAATTCTGTGAGTTTGGATGCAATTGACCAAATTGTTTCATACACCTTTAGTAAGGATGAAAAAAAACTATTGATTGCTACTTCACTGAAATCAATCTACAGAAGATCCACATTGGGTAAATACTATGTATTCAATCTTGAAAACAATGAGCTCACACTGGTTTCAGACAACGAAATTCAGGAACCAATGTTTTCACCTGACGGAACGAAAGTAGCTTATGGGTTTGAAAACAACCTTTTTGTTAAGAATTTAATTACCGGCGAAAAGTTTCAAATCAGTTTCGATGGAAAGAAAAACCATATTATCAACGGAATTACAGATTGGGTATATGAAGAAGAATTTGCCTTTGTTAGGGCATTTGATTGGAATGTAGGCAGTGATAAAATAGCCTATATCCGGTTTGATGAAACTGAAGTTCCCGAATTTTCAATGGATGTTTATGGAAGTGACTTATATCCAAAACAGGAAGTTTTTAAATACCCAAAGGCCGGTGAAAAAAATGCCGAGGTTTCTCTTCATATTTATGACCTCAATACAGGGAAAACCTCTCAGGTTGATCTTTCTGAGTATGAAAGTTACTACATTCCCAGATTGCAGTGGACCAATGAACAAAATAGTTTAAGTGTCCAGCTCACCAATAGAAAGCAAAATCAGCTCGATCTGGTTATTGTGGATGCTGTAAACAATACCTCAAAACGCATTCTGAAAGAAACAGACGCTGCTTATGTGGATGTTACAAACGATTTGACCTTTTTAGATGATAACAGTTTTATCTGGACCAGTGAAAAAAGTGGATGGAACCATATTTATCATTATGATAAATCCGGAAAACTACGTGACCAAATCACAAATGGAAACTGGGAAGTTACCCGTTACTATGGTTTTGATGAAAATACCAATCGAGTTTTTTATCAAAGCACTGAAAACGGCAGTATCAACCGAGGGGTCTATTCAGTTAAACTAAACGGAAATGGAAAAACAGCGTTGGCTGCAAACCCCGGAAGAAACGAAGCTTCCTTCAGTGCTGATTTCAGTTTGTTTATTCATACTTTTTCCAATACAACTACACCACCGGTGTATACGTTAAGAAATGCTGCAACCGGGAAGCAAATCAGAGTCATCAAAGAAAATACAGAGCTTACAAAAAAACTGAACGGCTATAAAATTTCACCAAAAGAGTTTTCAACGATCACAATCAATGGTGAAGAGCTAAATATGTATGTAATTAAACCATTAGATTTTGATTCTGAAAAGCAATATCCTTTGTTGATGTATCAATATTCCGGACCCGGGTCCCAATCAGTTACAAATACATGGAACGGAACCAATGATTACTGGCATCAAATGTTGGCACAGCAGGGCTATATCATTGCTTGTGTAGATGGACGAGGCACCGGATTAAAGGGACGTGACTTCAAAAAAATGACACAAAAAGAGTTGGGTAAATATGAAACCATCGATCAGATTGATGCTGCCAAGGCTTTAGGTAGCAGGTCCTATATTGATGCCAATCGCATTGGAATCTGGGGCTGGAGTTATGGCGGTTTTATGTCTTCAAATGCCCTTTTTCAGGGAGCAGATACCTTTTCACTGGCAATTGCTGTGGCTCCGGTTTCAAGTTGGCGGTTTTATGATACTATTTATACAGAACGCTACATGTTAACGCCTCAGGAAAACCCTGATGGCTATGACAAAAACTCTCCCATATCTCATGTAGATAAACTGGAAGGGAGCTATCTGCTCGTCCATGGAAGTGCTGATGATAATGTGCACGTGCAAAATACCACACGACTGGTAGAAGAATTGGTACAAGCCAACAAAGATTTTGAATGGGCTATCTATCCTGATAAAAATCACGGAATTTACGGTGGCAAGACCCGCTTGCACCTATACAATAAAATGACAAACTTTATTTTACAAAACCTATAAAAAAGAATATTAACTAATTAACTGAAATTATATGGAATTTAAATTTGGAGGTTCGATTGACAATCAAAAAACAGTACTTGGACATCCAACAGGATTGTTTGTTTTGTTTTTTACAGAAATGTGGGAGCGCTTTTCCTATTATGGAATGCGTGCCCTGTTAGTACTGTTCTTAGTTTCTTCTGTACTTGATGAAGGATGGGGCTGGGATCGTGCAGATGCCTTAATCCTTTATGGATGGTATACCTCATTGGTTTATATTACTCCCATATTGGGTGGGCTCATCGCCGATAAAATAACCGGGTATCGAAAAGCGGTGTTTTTAGGTGCACTCATTATGACCTTAGGGCATCTTTCGATGGCATTTGAAGTTTTTGCTGATCCTTTTTTCTATTTGGGTCTCGTCTTGTTAATTGTTGGAAATGGACTATTTAAACCAAATATTTCATCGATTGTTGGTCAGTTATACAAAACTGAAGGTAAAGAAAAAGATGCCGGATACACCATTTTCTATATGGGAATTAATGCCGGGGCCTTCCTGGGCATTATGCTTTGTGGTTACATTGGTGAAAAAGTAGGCTGGCACTGGGGCTTTGGTCTGGCTGGTATTTTTATGTTTTTTGGTATGCTGCAGTTTTATTATGCGCAAAATATTTTCGGTAAAATTGGATTGAAACCTGCCAAAACAGACAGCTTTATCGACAGTGCTCCAGGAGTGGATATTCAGGAAGATGAAAACCCCGATGTTGAAGAAGTTGAAGTACCCAAAAATGTAAGCAATGACCGTCTTAAAGTGATCGGAATATTTGCATTCTTTACCATTTTCTTCTGGTGGGCGTTTGAACAGGCCGGAGGCTCGATGACCATTTTTGCAAAGGATTACACTGATCGTGTTCTGGTAGATAACGGGGCCTTAATATTTAAAATATTCAACACCTTATTAACTGTCGTTCCTCTGGTGATTATTACCTGGGTGTTAATCATGCTTTTCAAACAAACATTTAAAAAATATGGACTATCAAATATTTTTCTGGGAATCAGTTTTGTGATTATTTGGGCCATTGTCATCTGGATGTTATACCGCGAATTCAATTCAGAGCAATCTGAAGTGCCTGCTTCCTGGTTTGGAATCTTAAATTCATTCTTTATCATCGCATTTGCACCCCTGTTTTCAAAGCTTTGGGAAAGTAAATACAACCCCTCAGGTCCCGTAAAATTTGCTGTCGGACTTATTTTACTCGGTTTAGGGTTTGGAATTCTGGCCTATGGGTCGCTCTCAATCCCACAGGGCGCTTCAACGGCTGCAGTTAGTATGATCTTTTTGGTGCTGGCTTATCTTTTCCACACATTAGGAGAATTGTGCCTGTCGCCGGTTGGCTTGTCGTATGTAAGTAAACTATCACCAAAAAAACTGGTCGGATTGATGTTTGGAATTTGGTTTGTATCCAGTTTCTTCGCAAACTTACTGGGAGGTTTTACAGGAAGTTACATCGATGTCATCGTTGCAAAATATTCCATGGCAACCTTCTTTATGATATTTACATTAGTACCCATTGGTGCAGGTATAGTGATGTTATTACTGAATGGTAAACTCATAAAAATGATGCACGGAATCCGTTAAAGAATTCATACAAGTTTTTATCTCTAAAAAGCGTTTCATATATTTGGAACGCTTTTTGAATACTAAGATTCAAGGTTGAATATTTTTCAACCAAACAAAAAACAGAACAATGAAACAAATCCTATTTACAGTATTATTTTTTTTCACAATCACTCTAAGTAATGGTCAAGAAATAAAATGGATGTCAATGAATGAAGCTCTTGCAGCTCAAAAAGAAGAACCCAAAAAAATATTTGTAGACGTCTACACAGTTTGGTGTGGTCCCTGCAAATTGCTGGATAAGAATACTTTTTCAAATAAAGATGTTATCAACTACATCAATAAACATTTCTATCCTGTAAAGTTCAATGCTGAAGGGAATGAAGAAGTGACCTACAATGGGTTTACCTATACAAACCCCCAGTATCAACCCGGAAGGAAAGGCAGAAATGCAACACATTTATTCACAAGAGCACTTAAGGTAACCGGATATCCAAGTCTGGCGTATTTTGACGAAAAAGGTACATTTATTCAAGCTGTGGCAGGGTACAGAACCCCACAACAACTGGAAATATTCCTTAAAATGATGGCGACCGATGATTATAAAAAGCTTACTACTTCAGCTGCCTGGAACGAATATCAAAAAAACTTTAAACCTACGTTTCAATAAAACATCTCTTATTTAAATAATACAGCTCCCTCAGTACCCGTATGGTGAAAAGGGAGTTTTCTTTTTTTACAGCTCTCCCGCCAACGCTTTACATAGGATGTGTAATTACTACCGTCTGCAATGATTCTTCCGGGTTGAATGGAATCCAACATGCGCTCCAAATGGATTTTTGGACTGTTTCTCAAAATCACCACGTCTGTCCCTTTTGCGTCTGTTGGATAAACACCCAAACTATCTATTACCAAAAACCGAAGATCTCTGAATTTAAAACAGTTTGATACTGAATCCCGTGATACCTTTTCGATAGATGAATGGATGATATATCGTTCCAGCAGTCGTTCTTCAAAAACTTTGGAAGAATCTAAATTGGTTTGTACTTGTAAGTCGGTTCCGTTTTTAATACCGATGATACTAAATCGGCTTTTGTGAAAAATCACCAGTTCCTGTGAAGAACTTCGGTATACTTCATACATATAAACTGTTTGTAAAATGACCACAGAAACCAGAAAGAACACAATCCGGCTATGGTTGGTACGCTGAAACATTAAAATAAAACCAACAATCACCAAATATAGAACTATCACTTCCGTAATAGAAAGACTTAGGCCATCAAAATAAAAGTTATCCTGCTTTGCTACCCATTTGATGAAATCAATCTTATACTCAAGTAGGCTTGTGTAGGCTTCAACAATCAAGTTGGGAATTCTCGTAAACTGGCTTCCAATTATCAATAAGATTCCGGTTCCTAAAACAATTCCTAAAAAGGGTAAAATAACCAGATTGGTAATAAAAAATAATCCTGGAAAATGGTTGAAGTAATAAATACTTAAAACTGCGACACCTGTTTGTGCAGCAGTAGTCACCGTGATTGTTTCCCAGATCTTTTTGTCAATATAATATTTCGGACTATAATATCTTTGTAATAACGGATTGATCCAAATGATTGCAAAAACAGCCAGATAACTCATTTGAAATCCAATATGAAACACCAAATTGGGATCTATAACCAGCAATACAAAGGCAGAAGCAAGCATGGTGTTGAAAGTGCTTGTTTCACGAGTGGCTTCCATGGCGTAGGTTAAAAAAGAAAACATCAGTACTGCCCGCAATACTGATGGTGACAGGCCGGCAATGAGTGCAAACCCCCATAGGCAGGCTACCACCAGCATAACTTTGACTGATTTGCCATAGCGCAAACGTTCAACAGGCTTGAACAAAAACTGAAAAAACAACATTACTATCCCCACGTGCAAACCAGAAACAGCCAGGATATGCACAGCGCCCGCGGCTGCAAAATCTGCATAAATCTCAGGCGATAAGTCTTGTCGTTGTCCAAGAAGTAAGGCGTTGATGAGTATGAGTGCATTGCCTGAAAATCCATTAGTATTCAATTGTGTGTTAATACGGTTTCTCACACTCCCCGCAATTCCCCTTAAGGTAATGCTGCCTTTTGCTTGCTTTAAAACCTCTGACGAATTTATTTTTAATTGATGGTAAATCCCCAATTGTTTCAAATAAGCTCCGTAATCAAACTGATAAGGGTTTTTAACTACCGGTACAGCTTCGATCGGGGTTTTTACCAAAATCAAGTCATCGACTTGGTACCTTTTTGACAAGCTGTCTTTTACAACCAGCACTAAAAAATCACCTGTAGCAGCTTGCTCATTGAAAGTTTTACAGGATGCAATGTATTTGTTGTAGTACAGGTCGGGTTTGAGCTGTGACTTAATCTTTAGTTTGAGTAAAGGGGTAGAATCTGTTTGAACAAAACTGTAATGTGAAGGATGATTTATCGGCTGATGATACTGATACAACCAAGCACCTAAGAAAAAGAGAACTCCATAAGCAAAAAGTCCAAAAAGTATGTCTTGAAATAATTGTAAACGAGCTCTGAACCAGAAAACGATCAATAAAAAAATAGAAGCTATTAAAACTTTGAATATCGTGGGCTCTGAAACTCCTATATAATGACTACATAGGATTCCCATTACAAAAACAAGGGTGATTTTAAAAGCCGTGTAATTTACCAATCGCATAACCAATACAATAAAGTAGTTAATACTGCGGCAATTACTTTTTAATTATTCTGGGGATATATACAGGGGAGTTGTTCTGAGTTCCTATCAAATTTAATTAATTTTTTTTAATTACTTTTAGTGCTTGTTCAATTTCGCTATTCAAATGTATACCATGAAAAATTTCAGCATCTTTTTACTAGTAGTTTTCAGCATCGGTTTTTTAAATGCGCAAGAGGTAATGACACCTCAAAAACTTTGGGAACTGGGCAGGGTATCACCACTTGGAATCACTAAAGACGATCAATCTTTAGTCTATAGAGTGACCACTCCTTCGGTTGAAAACAATGACTTTTCAAGTAAAACATATCTAATACCGCTTGCCGGTGGAACTTCTACCGAACTTCAGGATTATAGTAAGCTCATCGACAACCCAAAGATTTCGCCTGACGGAAAACACGAACTGTATCATCGGGCAGTAAAACTTCAGAAAGTCCTGGGTAAAGATTACTATGAAGAAATGGACGAATCCAATGTGTTGATCTATGATGCCCTCCATTACCGCCATTGGGACACATACAATACCGGTGAATTCAATCATGTGTTCTATAAAAAAGTGGGTGAGGAGGAAGGAACTGACATAATGAAAAATGAGCCTTACAATACGCCACAAAAACCTTTTGGTGGAAGCTCAGATTACACCTGGAATGCAGACGGAACCAAAATACTGTATGTCAGTAAAAAACTCACCGGAACTGAATATGTAAACAGCACAAATACTGATATTTATGAATATGATTTAGAGACCAAAGAAACCAAAAACCTAACCGAAAACAATCCGGGCTATGACAAATACCCTGCCTTTTCTTCCAAGGGGAATTTAGCCTGGTTGCAAATGAAGCGTGATGGTTATGAAAGTGACAAAAACGATCTCATAGTGAGGCACAATGGCATGGATATGAATCTCACGGCAGGCTGGGATGGAACTGTCAATTCTTTTAAATGGAAGCCCGATGGATCCGGTATTTATTTTGTAGCGCCTTCGGGCGGAACCGTGAATCTGTTTGAAGTCAATTTTCCCGGTAACACCAAAAGAGCTATCGTGGTCCAAGAAGTTGCCAAGGGTAGTTTTGATATCACCGGGATTGTAGGTTTTTCAAGGGGCAATATCATCCTTACACGAACCGACTTTAATCATGCCACTGAGATTTTTTCGTTGGATCTAAAGAACAAAGAATGGAACCAGATTACGCAGGTAAACGAGGCTGTTTACAATTCAATTTCCCTTAGTCAAGTAGAAAAAAAGTGGGTACCAACTACAGATGGTAAAGAAATGCTCGTTTGGGTGATTTTTCCGCCCAATTTTGATGCAACAAAAAAATATCCTACGCTTTTATACCTTCAGGGAGGTCCACAAGGTGCATTGAGTCAGTTTTATTCCTTTAGATGGAATTTTCAGGTAAT
>NZ_CAXBAN010000082.1:0-8405 GCF_963973675.1 uncultured Planktosalinus sp.
AGCATTTCAATTAATCAATATTTGTTAAAATAAAAACAAAACAAGCTGAATATTAGCTGCTAGTATTTAATTTTAGCATTTGTATAAATACTCTAAATTGCTCAAATATGCTTTTAATCTTACTTATTTTTACAATTTCAATTACACCTTCAATGACTCTATTTGATTTCAAATCACAAACAGATATTCAAAAGTGGAATGTAGTAAACGATGGAGTTATGGGCGGGCTTTCAAAAGGTACAATTGCTCTAAACGAAAATGGTCATGCACTTTTTACCGGAAACGTCTTACTTGAAAATAACGGTGGATTTTCTTCTGTGAGACACAGATTTAAGAGAACAAACATCAATGTCTATCAAAAAATAGTTCTGCGTGTTAAAGGTGATGGAAAAAACTATCAGTTCAGAGTAAAAACAAATGCATCAGATTTTTATTCTTATACTTATACATTTAAAACAAAAGGGGAATGGGAAACTATCGAAATACCTTTTTCAGAAATGGCACCCTCGTTTAGGGGTAGAAAAGTCAATCTGCCAAATTACCCTGGCGAAGAAATTGAAGAAATGGCATTCTTAATTGGAAATGGTAAAAGAGAAACTTTTGCGCTTGAAATTGATAAAATTGAAGTTCATTAAAATTAGGTTTTTGACCTTATTCAATATACCCCATCTTCTTCATCCACTCGTCATTATACATTTTACCCACATAGCGACTGCCGTGGTCGTGAAACAGAACAACTACAACATCATCTTTTGTGAAATGTTCTTTTAATTGAAGAAGTCCTTTCATAGCGGCTCCTGCAGAGTTCCCTAAAAAGAAACCTTCTTTTTTTGCAAGCAACTGGGTGTAAACCGCAGCATCTTTATCGGTTACTTTTGTAAAACCATCAATAATACTAAAGTCCACATTTTTAGGTAGAATATCTTCGCCAATGCCTTCTGTTACGTATGGGTAAATTTCATTTTCATCAAAAATACCGGTCTCATGGTATTTTTTAAACACGCTTCCATAGGTATCAATCCCCCAAACTTTGATGTTTGGATTTTGTTCTTTTAAATATTTTCCAACTCCGGAAATGGTTCCTCCGGTACCCACACCCACTACAAAATGAGTTACTTTACCATCGGTTTGTTTCCATATTTCAGGGCCTGTGGATTCATAGTGGGCTTTTGCATTTGAAAGGTTGTCATATTGATTGACATACCAGGAATTTGGGGTTTCTTTAGCCAGTCGCGCCGAGGTGGAATAATATGATCTGGGGTCGTCTGGAGCAACATCGGTAGGGCATACAACCACTTCGCTGCCCACTGCCCTTAGGATATCCATTTTCTCCTTACTTTGTTTATCGCTTATGACACAAACCATTTTGTAACCTTTAACAATAGCTGCCAGTGCAAGTCCCATTCCGGTATTACCGGATGTTCCTTCAATAATGGTTCCACCGGGTTTTAATCTGCCGTCGGCTTCTGCATCTTCAATCATTTTGACAGCCATACGGTCTTTCACTGAATTCCCCGGATTGAAAGTTTCATATTTTGCGAGTACCAAAGCGGGGATTTCTTCAGCGAGTTTATTGATTTTTACCATTGGGGTATTTCCAATGGTTCCAAGTATATTTTCTGCGTATTCCATATCTATTTTTTGCGATTGCAAAGGTAAGGAATTGATTGAAAAAATAGGATTAGTTAACTTTTATTTGTTCATCATTCATTAAACCAAATGGACACATAAGACATAGTATTATTCAAAAAAATCGCATACAGTATTTATAATATGCACATTTATAGATAAGGATTAGGGTTAGCGATAGTGCCAAAACTAAATACTAATTTTAAAGCCACATTACTTCTTAATAAATTTAATTTTCTCTTTTGAATTTTTGTAAATAAACTCTACTAAATACCAACCACTTGACAAAGCTGAAACATCTATTTCTTTTTGGCCTGGTTCCCACTTAAACTTAACTGCTTTTTGACCCTTTGAATTGTATATACTGAATTCTATTGGAAACAAATCCGTTTTTATCTTTAATGTGTCTTCTACAGGATTTGGGTAAATCACAACATTGTTAAATGTATATTCATTCGTTGATAGAAGATTATTCTCAAACCACAAAATGGTATTATTGGTTTGTGATGCAGTTACTGGATCCATCTTGCCATTTCCATTGATGTCTGCCGCTTCAATAGTAACTGCAGATGGCAAACTATCAGTGATTAATTGTTCTTCCCCAAAATTACCTAAACCATCCAGATTTTCATACCACCTCATATAACCCGGTGACAAGGTAAACAAATCAATATCACCATCGTTGTCAATATCTGCAGGAAAAATACCTGTAATTGGATGTTCTAGCTCTATAAACCGTTCTGACCCAAAACTACCTTGACCATCCAAATTTTCCCACCATGCAAAGGCTTGTGTTAGAATTGAACTACCAACAACATCCAAATCGCCGTCACCATCAATGTCCACCAAATGCAATCTCAATACATTATAACCGGGGTTTCCTGAAGAGCCAATCGGTATAGGTGGACCAAAATCACCTTGACCGTCCAGATTTTCAAACCAAGACATCACACCGGTGTTTGATGTGCCTGAAACTATATCAAGATTACCATCACCATCTATATCCCCTACTGCAATACCAAAACCATTTGAAAAATCTGTTACTACAACATTTGATGAAGAAAAATTACCGCTACCCAAATTGCGATACCAAGAAATACTTCGATCGCTTGCTGCATTTGCACTTACCACAATATCAAGCATACCATCTCCATCAATATCTTCTAAAACGATGGCTCGAGCCATAGTGTTTGGGTTTTCGGGAATAATTTGGGGTGAACCAAAATTACCGTTGCCATCCAGATGCTCCATCCATCTCAGATTGAAACCCATATTCACAACATCTTGGGTTGAAAACACAAGGTCTTTGAAGCCGTTTCCGGTGAGATCCCCCACAGCCATTCCCCTAACAGTTGGTAGATTTTCAACAATCAAGAGGGGAAGGGCATAATTGCCCAACCCATCTAAATTTTTATGCCAATAGATTGCAAATTGACTTCTAAATGTAACTATGTCCAGTAGCCCGTCATTATCTATGTCAACCAAAATCAATTTAGCCGAACCGGATGTTTCGTCCTCATAAATTAAATGCTCCTGCCATTGACTTAAAGCTTGAAAAGAAAAGAGGAAAAGTGGAAAAAAAATTAATACCCTGAAATTCATCATTCGTTATCCTTGTATAATACATTTTCTTGAACAGCACCATCTTCATAGATTTTTTCAATTTTATACAATCCAGGATGCAATTGCTGTATCAGGTTTGGGTTATTGATAGCTGTAGAATCCTGTGTTGTAATGGTCACATTTGCATTAAATACTCCATCATTGAATTTAGTAACACTCCCTCCTATGGGTGCCCGGTTCCAGTTGTCATAACATTTTCTGTTATTCTGACCATATTCATTGGGTAAGGGTGGGTTAAAAATAATTTGAATCGCAGAATGGTTTGGATGAGTTATCAAATTGAAGTTGGTTTCATCTGGTTCAAAACTAGATAAGGTAAAATTACCAATATTAAATGAAGTGTCTTCATAAGGAGTGGGTTCACCACTAGGGCAATCACAGTCACATTCTCTGAACCTGTATTTAAAACCCGGCTGGAACAAAGGTGTATAGATAGATTGGTTTTCCTCAAATGTAGTTCCTTGTAAAGGTCCGGCTATATAATATTCACCTTTGTAAGGCTCATACAAGGAAGCAATAGTAGTTTGTTTTGGCCCAAAAAGAGATTGGTATGTAAGAATTTGATACCGCATTTTATGACCCTGCTCGGGAAAAAAATAAGGATATTGCATCATACAAGGGGAACAATTACCCATTATATTGCTAACATCATAATGGCTAGGAGCATAAAGATGGCCCTCACTATCAATTTGGAATCCATCATTTTCATAAGTACAATCATTCAAATCCACAAAAGGATAGGTAGAGGGATTGTTTGGATCTCTATATGTATTGATAGCATTTGTTTGAATAATCCAATCTGCGGTCTCATCTGCATTGAAGTCAGGGTGAGAAGGGTTTCTTGGCACATTTTCAGTTTCAGACCAAGTATGTCCTATCGCGAATAAATGAGCAATCTCATGAGGGTTCACAGCATTTGAAAAATCCTCTGGCTTAACAATTACAGAGGTTTTAGAATAACTTGCAGCACCTCTATATTGTTCAGTAGCATAGGGAGCATATATATTAATAGCATTGGGGTGTCTATAATTATTATTTGTTACATAGTTAAAAAATATATTTCTTTGACACCATCTTATCATTCCATATCCTGTGGGGTCACCTCCAGGATAGGTATTACATTCCCATTTTTCTTCAACGGGATTCCATTCTCTTAAAATTAGAGGCACAAAAGCCGGCGAATTAAATGTATCATAGCCAACATACTTAAAAAATATATTGAATTTGTTGAATGTCCTGTTTAAATGAGCCACACCTGCTAAAATATTATATTCTGTAAAATTATTGTTATAGTAGTTTCCTTCAGAATCGTTGACTTTCCAAAAAAATACATTAAATACAATAGGTTCCATATTTTGTGATGGGTCATCAATAAAGGGAACATAAACTTTTGCTGACTCAGGTATTTCATCTTCATCAAAAGCACAAAAATCATATTCTTGTGTATAAAAGGATGTAGTAAACATCAATAAGGAAAGGAATAAAAGTAATTTACCCCCCCCCCCTTTTTTTTAAAAAAACATTTTTCTCATAATTTTTAGGTTATTTAGTTAGTATTTGACCTGTAATTTACGAAAAAAACAATCAATATAAAATATTTTAAATTTAAAAAATCCAAATTGACGATTTTTGCACCTAATCCTTTGATTTTTTTATCATTATTTATAATTCAACAAAGGTGTAACAAAACTTTAAAGATGCTAAAAAAGGAGTTTTCTAACCCATAATTTTATGTACTTTTGGAAAAATTAAACATTACCTTTATGTTACCCTGGCACCAATATTTAATGGCTGTAATTTATATTTTAGCCGGCATCAATCATTTTAGAAACCCAAAAATGTATGAACGAATCATGCCTCCTTATGTGCCTGCTCACAAAAGTATGGTAGTTTTGAGTGGAGTTGCTGAAATGATTTTAGGACTTATGCTGCTTACACCTGAAAACCAACACCTGGCTGCCTGGGGAATTATTGCTATGTTAATTGTATTTTTTACTGTTCACATCCATATGCTTATCAATGAAAAAGCCTCTTTAAAGCTACCAAAATGGGTTTTGATATTACGCTTTCCGTTACAGATTGTTCTTATTTGGTGGGCCTATCAATACACTTGATATTAAAAAAACATGAAGAAAGTGGTATTTAATTTACCAGATGCAGACATTTCTTATTTTCCTAAATTCTATGCCGAAGATAAAGCAACTAAAGTTTTCAATCAACTTTTAAAAGAAACACCTTGGCAACAGGACAAGATAACTGTTTTTGGTAAAACGCATTTACAACCCCGACTCACAGCTTTGTATGCTGACAATGAAAAAACGTATTCTTATTCAAACATCACGATGCATCCAAAACCGTTTTCGCCTCTTCTAAAGGAGCTGAAAACAGATATTGAAAAACAATGTAATGATGCATTTTCAACAGTTTTATTAAACTTATACCGCCACGGAAAAGACTCTAATGGCTGGCACAGTGATGATGAAAAGGAATTGGGAAAAAACCCAGCGATTGCTTCATTAAGCTTTGGAGAAGAACGGTGGTTTCACTTAAAACACAAATTCAGACCTGAATTAAAAACAAAGATTATATTACAACACGGTAGTTTGTTAGTTATGAAGGGAACTACTCAACACTTTTGGAAACATCAAATCTCTAAAACTTCAAGGGAAGTTAATCCTCGTATCAATCTTACATTTAGGTTAATAAAATAATAAAAGTTTGAATTGATATTTGTCGTTTATTAATTTTGTTAATATGAGTAAAGATTTTAAACTTTCAGAGATTGACAGAATAATTGAAATGGCTTGGGAAGATAGAACACCTTTTGAAGCTATCGAATTTCAATTTGGACTGAATGAGCAAGAAGTGATTTCGCTGATGCGAAAAGAATTAAAGCTTACCAGTTTTAAAATGTGGAGAAAAAGGGTTCAGGGAAGAAAAACAAAACATGCCTTATTGAAAAAAAACACAAGCAATCGTTTCAAAAGTAGCAGGCAAAAAGCAATTTCTGGCAATAAAATTTCTAAACGTTAGGCAAAAAGTTCGTTCAAAATTTTTGCCAATCGTAGCCCTCCCTTTTGGAGTTGCGATTTCACTGTATTGAAATGGTCATACATGTACCTATAGCCCAACTTTTCCCCCACTTCTGCACTTTTGTATAGTTTTTTTGTTATCTCGCGTTCCTCAAGTACCCAATCTAACAAATTACCACTTTGGACTTCGCTTATTTCATTTTTATTTAAACTTGGAAGATTTTCTGCAAGCTCTGAATAGGTCATCTGGTAGCTGTCTATCATATTTGAGTCCCAAACGCGGTGTAAGTTTGTACCTTCGTTGAACCATCTTACCTGAAAATCATTTCCACCTTTATCTTCTTCCAGACCCAAATGCATGGGTTGGTGAAGGTCTCCAATAAAGTGAACTAAAAGTTTTAGGTGAAACGCTTTTTCATCTGTTGAAGCAGCATCATCTTTCAAAACGGAAATACATTTTTGTATTCCCTGAATGATATCGCCTTCTTCTTTTGGTTTGATGTCGGAGTAGTTTTTATCAAATGGAATGTTTACATAATGCCAGGGTCGGTATTCATTATATTTCCGGTCACTTTTAATTTCATCTGCATAAGTAGAAACTACAGCAAGTGACATTCCGTTTAATAAACGTTCAACTTCTTTTTTTGCTTTTTTTGAAAGATGGTTTTCAGCCACTTCACCCACAACCCTATGACCTGTTTGCCCCCAATCTTCTGATAATGGAAATGCTGCTATGTGTAGTGCAAAAAAAAGCAAAAAAAAGATTTTTATTTTCATCGTTTTTGAGTTTTGAATTAGATTTGGCTTTACAGGGAGGCTTTAAGATTTAGTATAGTCTAATTCCTTTCTACTCCATTCATCAAAGCCACCTGACATATCATATATTTCTTTGAAGCCCATTTCTTTTAATATTTCGGCTGCTTTTGCACTTCTAATGCCAGATTTACAATACAAATAAACCGGTTTGTTTTATCGAAGTTTTTTACTTTTTGCTCAAATCCATTTGTTGTCACACAAATATTTTGAGCATTATATATACTTCCTTCCTTGAACTCCCCTTCGGTTCTGACATCAATTAATTGAACATCTTTATTTTCTATAGCGTCCAATAATTGTTCAGCTGTTATTTTTTGCACCTGTTTGGTTTCTTTTTCTTGGCAAGAACCAAAAATAAAAAACAACAAGAAGATTGAATAAAAAAACGTTTTTTTCATACTGACATCAATTACTCAACCGGGCCATCCCATTCGGATATTCCACCCAAAAGGTTATAAGTATTTTCAATACCCATTGATTCTAACACAGCACAAGCCTGCGCACTTCTTCCACCCGATCTGCAATAAATATAATAATTTTTTGATTTATCAAGCTTGTTTGCATTTTCCATAAAAGATGCAGGATCAGAAATATTGATTTGTTTTGCTCCGGGAATTATTCCCTCTTCCACCTCTTCATCAGTTCTGACATCAAGGATAATTCCATCAGAGTCTTTTTCAGTTTTCTGCTTCCATTCGTTTGAACTTATTTCTTGCATGGTTGTTGTTTTAATTTACAAAATTAAGGGAAATCAATTTACAGATAAAAATAAACCAACAATGTTTTAAACATTATTGAATTATATTTTTTTAAAATTTGAATATTCTATTTTACTTTGATAGTACAGCCAATGGCTTTGGTAGTTTTTACTGAAACATCTTGATTATCCATCAATGCTTGAATTGCATTTTCAAGAAATTTTTCTTTCACTGCAGATGCATCCCTGAAATTATCATCAATTGCTCCAATATAACGTACAATATTTCCTCTATCAGTTTTTTCCAATAAGAACACATGAGGGGTTCTGGTAGCACCATATTGTGGAAAGATTTCCTGTTTTTTGTCAAAAACATAGGCAAACGGAAAGCTTTTTTCTCGAGAACGCTCCTGCATTTTTTCAAAACTATCTCCAGGTGATAGCTCCGGGTTATTTGGATTTATGGCAATTACAGGAAACCCCATTGTGCTATACTTATTATGCAATTGAATCATTCTATCTTCATAAGCAACTACATAAGGACAAGTATTGCAACTAAAAATTACAATATATCCTTTTGCATTTTTATAATCAGCTAAGGACACTTT
>NZ_CAXBAN010000083.1:0-8338 GCF_963973675.1 uncultured Planktosalinus sp.
GACTTCCCGGAATCTGCAGAAGCCAATCAAGTTGATGTTTACATTGGTCAGGCAGAAGCTATGAATTAGATACTGTACAAAGTTGATTTTGTCATTTTAAATTAGATTTAATGGCAACAGTAAATAAAAATTTATCGACTTACGATAAGAAATCAATCCCAAATGCGAAAGACTTTCGGTTTGGGATTGTTGTTTCAGAATGGAACGAAAGCATTACTGAAAATCTTTTTCAAGGTGCATTTGACACATTGAAAGAACACGGAGCAATCAATGACAATATTGTTCGCTGGAATGTACCCGGAAGTTTTGAATTAATTTATGGTTGTAAGCGAATGAGCAAATGCTATGATATGCTTGATGCAATCATTGCTATTGGAGTTGTGATTCAAGGAGAAACGAAACATTTTGATTTTGTTTGTGAAGGGGTAGCCCAAGGAATAAAAGATTTGAATTTGCAAGGAGAAATTCCTGTGATATTTTGTGTGCTAACAGACAACACCTTGCAACAGTCAATTGACAGAAGTGGTGGAAAGCATGGAAACAAGGGTGTTGAAGCAGCCATTGCTGCAATCAAAATGGCTCAACTAAAGAAAGAATCGGCTTATTAAAATGGGCAGTGAATTGTTGATTAGTTGTGCTTAACTTTTTAGGTAAAAGCAATTCATTTGCTTGTAAAAATTAAAATTTTACTTGTATCTTTGTAAACAGTTATAAATTACACCAGAAATTATGTTTGAATTTGATCAATACCTCGGATTTTTAGCTTTTATGACCATCGTAACCATTGGATTTTGGTTGATGATTTTTTTGATGCTTTTTGTACCTTATTGGTTGGGAGGGGCTGTGATGGAACTTCTTAAAGAAAAGCGTGCAGCCAAAAATAAAGAGTAATAAAACGATTCTATCAATATTAAAAATATATATTATACAAAAAAGGGAGCTATTGAGCTCCCTTTTTTATTTTCTTTAATACTAAAAAGAGTTTATATTAAAACTCTCCGCCTTCAAAGTCGTCGTCGCCGTTTCCTTCACGAGATCTTCTGTCTCTTTGATTTTTTTGTTGGTTAAATCTATAGGTAAACGAAGCTGTGATTTGTCTTTCTCTCCATTGAAACTCACTGTCTGACGTAAAACCATTTCCTTGTGTAAATGAGCTTCTTTTTCTTGAGTTTAACAAGTCACTTACATTTAAAGAAATTGTAGCGTTGTCATTAAAAAGTTCTTTGCTGAAGGCCAGGTTTAGAGAAAAGATTCCATCAGATTTGGTCTGAGAGTTTTCAGAAGGCCCTCTGTAAAACATATTTGTTTGCCAGTCAATTTTTGCAGGCAGACTTACTTTAGAGCTGAATCTGGCAAACCAGCTGGTGTTTGTAGCTCCATAATCAATGCCTTCAAACTCGCCATCTGTTTCAAAACGGAAGAAATTGAAACTACCATTCATTCTTAACCATTTAAGTGGGTTATACAAAAACCCTGCTTCGGCACCTATTCGCTGGTTAGTTGAAAGGTTGATAGGAATGGTTCTTACTACTTCAATTCCATTGATGGTTTCACCGGTTCTTAGTTGAACTCTTTCAAAAGCATCAGTTTCATGTTGATAGTATACAGAACTTGTTAAAGTAAATTTTCCAAAACGTTTTAGGTATCCTAAGTCAAAAGCACTGGCATAGGCAGGATCTAAATCAGGGTTTCCTTGAAAAACATTTGTCACACTAGAACGTGAAGGAAACGGGTTAATGTACCAACCTCTGGGGCGGTTAATTCTGCGGTTGTAGCCTAATGTTATATTTTCATTTTCAGCAAGTTCATAAATCAAGTTAACCGTTGGAAAAAGGCCTAAGTAGTTTTTGTCAAAATCGGTATCAATATTGACTCCAAATACCTGTGAGAGCTCTTCTTCAGAAAGTTCAGAGGATAATTTTCCTTTCAGTTGGGTATTCTCAAGACGAAGCCCCAGCAGGAAAGAAAACTGACCAAACTTGTTGCCGTATTGAGTGTAAAGGGCATTGACATTTTCTGAATAGTCAAAAACGTTGGTCAAAAGTTCGTTTAATTCAAAATTTCCTGTGTTGAGGTCTTCTTCAAACAGAGAATAGTCTGTTATTTCATTTTCAAAATCACCTCGGTAACCTGCTTCAAACTGGGCATTTTCTCCAATTGGTAAAACGTAATCAACCTGAACTAAATATTCATTTTGATCTTCTTTTGTAATGATGTCTTCTGAAGGAAATGCTTGATTATTTGGAAAAGTATTTTGTTCTGTAATGAATGAGTTTTCGGTTTCTGAACTGTTTTCGTACTGAAGGTCAGCGGTAAGTTGATGACCTTCGTCGTTGAATTTGTTAATGTAGTTCAGTGAGAATTGATAACGGGTGTCTTCTTCGGTTTCAATTTCTTTTCGAAAAGAGCGTTCAGCAAGGTCACTTCCTGTAAACTTTCTGGTATCTGTTCGGGATTCATCTTCACCGTCACTAATTCTCAAAAAGCCACTAGCGGTTAACGAAGAGCTTTCGGTTAGGTAATATTCAATACCCAGATTGGTATTAAAACCGGTTCTTTTTCTGTCAAACTCTCTATCTTCAAGAGTTCTGGTGAAATCTCCATTTTCAAAAGTGTTTTCAAAATTGGCATTTCCGGGAAATTTACGGTAGCTATACCCTGAAGTGTTAAATATATTAAACTTATCTGTTCTTAAGTTAATATTTGTATTGATACCATTATTTGCCGGGATACCTCCATTAAGGGTTACTGATCCATTAAAACCAAGTGTTTTTTCTTTTCTGAGGATAATGTTCAGGATACCGGCTGTTCCTTCGGCATCATATCTTGCAGAGGGGCTGGTAATTACTTCTACACGCTCAATTGCGTCAGCAGGGAATTGTGTCAACGCATCAGTATCTCCAAAACCGGCAATTGCCGATGGCTTTCCATTGATTAAAATTCTTACGTTTTCATTTCCTCTTAAACTTATAGCTCCTTCAACATCAACTGCAACGGAAGGAACGTTGCTTAAAGCATCACCAACAGTAGCACCTCTAGTGGTTAAATCTTTACCAATATTGTATATTTTTTTGTCCAGTCTTACCTGTACTTCAGTTGTTTCAGCTCTTACAACAACTTCATCAAGACTTTCGGAATCAACATCCAGACTTACTGAATTTAGCTGTGTGTCAGAATTTATGTTTCTGTTGTTAATGGTTACGGTTTCATATGAAATAAATTCAAATTTGATATCATAAGTACCACTAGGCACCTCCAAATTAAAAAAACCATCAAGATCAGTGATTCCTCCGTTCACAAGTTCTTTACTGTCTGATTTTACCAAAGATACCGTGGCAAACTCCAAAGGTTGTCCTGAGGTTTTGTCAATGACTTTACCTGAAACAGTGAAATTTCCCGTTTGTGAAAAAACAAAAGATGTTGATAATAAAACAGTGAGTAGAAGTAATATCTTTTTCATAGTGTAATTTTGATGTAACAATAATGGTGATTGAGTATTTAACCATTTTTAAGACTGCGAAAATACGCCTTGGTTTAAGGCGTTTTGCTTAAAATCTTGTTAAATAATATACAATGAAATGATAATAAAATAGGGAGTATTCAAGCCATATTATTCAATAAATCCAAAATGATAAAGCAGAAAGGAAAGGATACCAAATAACATAATTAACTTTAAGATAGATGCTAATTTAGCATAGCCTTTTTTATTATTTGTTGAAAGAATATTGATACAAAAGTAGAGTAAAGGTCCGATGATAAAAAATAAAAAATATAACATTGCATAGGGAAACCTGTAAAGTTGGTGATACATATAAAATAGTAAACAGCATGTAACGACTACACCTAAAATAAATAGTAAAAAACCAGTGCGTTTTCTTCCCAAAACTATGGGAATGGTTTTTCGACCACCGTTTTTATCTCCGTTGATATCTTCCAAGTCCTTTACAATTTCTCTGATTAATGTCAGTAAGAAAGCAAAAAGAGCATAAGCCAATAGCAATATAAAAGTGTTGGAGAACTCAGCTTGGTTTTCAAAATTCAATGCAGGAAATAAATCAAACAAACCCACAATGATAATGCTCATGGCTGCCATTAGTGCGACAAGCAAATTACCTGCTAGTATTAATTTTTTTATGTAAGAAGCATAAAGGTATAACAAAGCTGCCAGGATGATGAACAAGCCGGCTAAAAATGGTTTTTCAACTAAGTTGGACAAATAAAACCCAGCAAAAACCCCGGTAGTTGTGGTTCCTACATAAAAATTATATGCTTTATTTTGAGAAAAAATAGTTCCAACAATGAGTCTTTCAGGTTTATTGATACGATCAATAGCCACATCATAAATGTCGTTGATAATATATCCTCCTGCAGCTATGCAAACTGTTGCAAATATTAAAATTGTAAAATTAAAACCTGATAGTGCTGTATTGAACTCTAACGAATCAAATAGAATAAACTTTATCAAAACCTGCAATAAAACAATAAAAATCAGGTTTTTGAAACGGATGAGATTCAGAAAAGCAACCATATACTGTTTTCAGAAAATTTAATAGAAATAGTTAATCATTCTGTGCATTGTGATTTTTCAGCCATTTGCCTTGTACTTTCAGTACTTGTTCTATCACGTCCCTCACACAACCTTTACCTCCTTTTCGGTGAGAAATGTATTTTGAGATTGCCTTTATTTCAGCAGCGGCATCTTGAGGACAGGTTGGAAGTCCTACTTCTTTCATTGCATATAAATCAGGAATATCATCGCCCATGTAAAGTGTGTTTTCAGGTTTGATGCCATAGACATCAAAATATTCCTCAAGCACTTCTGTTTTGTATTGAACACCTAAGTGAATATTTGATATTCCTAAAGCTCTTAACCTCTTTTTTACACCTTCGTTACTTCCCCCGGAAATAATACAAACGTGATACCCCTGTTCAATAGCTGTTTTTAAAGCATAGCCGTCTTTGATGCTCATATTTCGGAGTAAATCACCATCAGTAGTGATTGTAATGGTTCCGTCAGTTAAAACGCCATCTACATCAAACACAAAACTGTTGATGTGTTGTAAATATTCTTTATAACTTTTTTCCTCCATGGGTTTGTTGAATTGCTTCTGAAATTAATTTGTAAAGTTTTTTTTGGTCAGGCTCTTCACTCAGCAAGTTTAAGTGCTTCACCATCGTTTTTTGATCATTTCTTTTAGCCGGGCCGGTTTGCATTTCAGCCGGGGGAGCTTCTTTTATTTTATGTGCTGTTTCTTGTATTAAAGGGATTAATATTGAAAATGGAAGCTCGTTTTTAGAAGTAATTTCAAAGCCCACCTGATAAAGGTGATTTACAAAATTACATACAAAAACTGCAGCCAAATGTAATTGTTTTCTCTTTTCAGAATTGATTTCAAATAGTTGGTTTGAAATTGCCAGACCTAAACTTTTTACCAAATGTAAGTCTTGGTCATTTTCTGTTTCTATGCAAATAGGAATTTCATTAAAGTTAAGGTTTCTCTTTTTAGAAAATGTTTGCAAAGGATAAAATACACCTCTGCGGTTTTTTTGATCCAATTCTTGTAGCGAAACGCTTCCTGAAGTGTGAAGTACCAGTCGGTTTTTAAATGTTAGTAAAGACGAGAGCTTTGCTATTGCATCATCAGATATGGCAATTATATAACAATCGGCTTCTAATAATTTGCTTGTATCGGTAGTTTTAGGTCCATTAAAATCAGTTTCATCAAGCCCTTTTTGATTTCGATTGTACAGCTGAACAACCTCAACGTTTGATGAAGTAATAAATGCTTTTAACAGGTGTGTAGCTACATTACCGGTTCCTAAAACAACAATGCGAATCATAAGGCTAAAATAAGGAAGAATTATGACTCCTTGAATGCAATTTGAGAATTTAATATTTTTAGAGTTAAATTCATTTAATTATTCGATTAAGAAATATTTCTACTCTTTCTATTTATTAAATTCTTCAGTTAATTTTAACTTTTTAGAGGGTTGATAAATACATTTAAGTCTTCAAAATTCAGTAAATTTGCGCCAATTTATTTCACTTCAATTTTCTGACATGCAAAAAAAGATTGCTTCCATTTTATTTTCTACCAGACTTACCGGAATATTATTTATAGTTTTTGCAATTGCTATGGGAGTAGGAACTTTTTTAGACGCCCAGCAGACTACCTCACCAACGCCCTATTCTAGAGTGATGGTTTACAATGCCTGGTGGTTTGAGGCAATTATGGTGCTTTTTGCTATCAATTTTGTGGGAAATATTTTCAGATATCGTTTATTACGAAAAGAAAAATGGGCAACCCTCCTTATTCACTTATCGTTTATTTTAATTTTATTCGGTGCTTTTATTACTCGTTATATTGGATTTGAAGGTGTAATGCCTATAAGGGAGGGAGCTACAGAAAATGTTATGCTTTCTGAAAAAGTGTACTTGACCACCCTGATAGACGGAGATTATGAAGTGGAGGGAGTACCACAACGCCGAAAGCATCAAAAACCTCTATTACTATCAGAACGCTTAAACAACGATTTTACAATACACACTGATTATAAAGGTCAGTCAGTTACCCTTGAGTATGTTGACTATATAGGTGGTGCTATTGAGACCCTTATTGAAGATGAGTCAGGAGAAGAATATCTGGAACTTGTTGAAGCCGAAGGAGGAAACAGACATTCTCACTGGTTAAAAAATGGCCAGGTTTCAAGTATACATGGGGTGCTGTTTGCACTCAACAAATTTACAGAAGGAGCAATAAATATTACACTTGATGAGGAGGGGAGTTATCAAATATTCACTCCTTTTTCCGGTGATTATATGCGAATGGCAGATCAGCAACAAGGAGAAGTTGTGAGTGATAGTTTACAACCTCTGCAATTGAGGTCGCTTTATCAAATGGCCGGAATGTCATTTGTTTTTCCTCAGGGAATTTCCAAAGGCACATTTGACTTAGTAAAAGCCCCAGAAGACCAACCTTCAAATATGGATGCCTTAGTTATTAAAGCAACTTCAAACAATGAAGCAAAAATAATAAGACTTTTGGGTGGACAAGGTTTTGCACCTAAGCCAACAAGTGTAGAATTAGGCGGGCTGGACCTTCATATCAGTTATGGCTCCAAAGAGATAGAACTGCCTTTTAGTATAACCTTAAATGATTTTATTGCTGAAAAATATCCGGGTACAGAAAGTGCTTATTCCTCTTTTATGAGTAAGGTGACTGTCAATAATCCAGACAACACTTCATTTGATTATGATATTTTTATGAACCATGTACTAGACCATCAGGGATATCGTTTTTTTCAGGCAAGTTTTGATCCTGATGAACTTGGAACAGTATTGTCTGTGAATCATGATTTTTGGGGAACCTGGGTAACCTATATAGGATATATACTGCTTTACATTAGTTTAATGGCGATATGGTTTGATCCTAATTCCCGTTTTACTGCATTGAAACGAATGCTTGACAAAATTAAATCTAAAAAGGCAAAACTGGCAAGCTTAATACTCTTTGTTTTGGGAAGTTCAGTTTATGCTCAGGATGCACATCAACACAGAGAAGTAGAAGTGAATCAACTGGATTCAATCATTTTTGCCAATGAAGTTGATAAAGAGCACGCAGCAAAATTTGGTCAGCTTATCATTCAGGATGAGGGTGGGCGCATGAAGCCTGTCAATACCTTTGCTTCAGAATTGCTAAGAAAAGTAAGCAGAAGTGATCACTATAAAGGATTAGACGCCAACCAAGCATTATTATCAATGAGTGAGTTTCCCCGGCTTTGGGTCGAAATTCCCATGATAAGTCTTAAAAGAGGAAATGATAGTATTAGAAAGTTGATAGGAGTGCCTGTTGAAACTGAAAAGGTTTCTCTAATTCAAATGTTTGATCAGCAAGGAAACAGTAAAATTGGACCCTATCTAGAAGAAGCTTCAAAAAAAGCAACACCAAATCAGTATGAAAAAGACCTTTTAAAAACCTATGAAAGTCTTTATTTACTCAATCAGGGACTGAGTGGTACTGTTTTAAGAATATTCCCGGTACCAAACGATGACAATAATACCTGGGTTTCTTTTCCGGAACTTAGCGCTGCTGGCATTTCAGGTGAAGATTCACTTTACACCAGAAATATATTACCAATGTATTTTTCTGAATTGAAAGAGGCTCGAAAAACAGGTGATTATACCAAAGCAAATGAATATATAGAGAGCATAACAAATTACCAAAAAAAGTATGGCAGTAACATTATGCCTAGTGAAAACAGAGTAAAAGCCGAAATTTTATATAATAAAATAGATATTTTTAATTATTCTATAAATTACTTTAAAGAAAAATATAAA
>NZ_CAXBAN010000084.1:0-8330 GCF_963973675.1 uncultured Planktosalinus sp.
TCACGTTCAAAACATTAACACACCCGTTTTAACCTGGACAGGTGATCAAGATTCCAATGTCAATTGGAATCAATCCATTGAATTTTATAATGCTTTGAGAAGGCTTGAAAAAGAACACGTTTTTCTTCTTTACCGGAAAGAGGGGCACACTTTATTAAATAAAGAAAATCAGGTAGACCTCAGTATAAGAACAAAACAATGGTTTGATTATTATTTAAAAGACAAACCACCTGCAAAATGGATAATCAATAAAAATTAAATGAAGGGCCGGATAGAATTGATTATAATTTACATTTTATACTTCTATCCGGCCCTTTTGGTTAATTACCGCAATTAAAATCTAAAAAGCGGTTTTGTACACGAGGTGCCTGCGGCGTTATCCAAGCCATAGACAATTTGCCCGGCTGAATTGGTACATTCAGGACCAATCTCGGTTGAACAAAGAACCGGCATTGAACATGGAGTAGTGGTATTGATATACCCAAACTCCCAAGCGGCTTCTTCAATTGCATTTTTAGAATCAAATGCAAGGGCACCTGTAATTGCTATTACTACTGCTAGTAAAGGCAATCCTTTTTTTAAAACTTGTGTTTTCATAATTAATAAATTTAAATTAAGATCTACTCTATTTCAGGTTTTCGACCTTCCCCTGACCAACGCGCATTAGGTATCTTTAATCTATAAATCAAAATAAGTGTCTTTTAATTCATAAACTATTATCTCGTTTTCAATAAGTGCATATATTTTGTTTTTATACACTTTAAATTCCTTAAGGTTTTCCCTGTTGTGATGGTATAGATAGAAACTCAATAAATAGTTCCCGTCTGTTAGATTATAAACATCAATGATCGAAGCGTGCTTTAAGTTGTCCTCTGATTCATACTTGCCCAACCTGGGTGAGTTTATAAAAAGATAATTTCTATAGGTGGCACTTTTACTATTTACAATAACCTGATTCCCTTTGAGAGTTCTTGTATTCTTGGTTGAATAAGAAATAACCTCTAGTTGGGCTTGTGAAATGGTATCAATAGTTTTTCTTTTTCCAAATAAATTCAAATCATAGTCAGTGATAAAATATTCATTCCGATAATAATAAACATATATCAATTGCTTGTTTTGATAATTATTGAGGATCATTCCATCAGTATCAAAAACCCCGTCTATTTGTGCTTCAAGCAAATCTTCATGAAGTTTTACACTTCCTTCACCATCCGTTTTAATTTTCCCTAGCTCATACTTTGAGGTTTTATTGCTCATTGATTTTACAATAAACCCTGTTGAATCAATAATCGAAATTCTACTGAAATAAGCACTTTCTTTGATAAAAGGTGAAACTATGCGTTCTTTAATTTTCCCCATATAAATGATAGGTACCGTACCATCCATAAGATAGATATTGGAATCACTTATTTTAGCATTTACATTACTAAAAGGATATTGTTCACTTTCAGTAATGTCTAAGCGAATATGAATGGTATCGGTTAACTCTAAATCTGTGACAAGCAAATGCGATGGAGCCATATGATTCCCTAAATAAATGGAATCATTATAAAACCCCGCTATGTAATAGGAGTTAAATTGAATATCCAATTCTTTGATCTTTTCTGAAGGATGATGAGGGTACCGCCGCTGAAAAGCATTGTTCCGCTGCATCTTATCCTCACTCATCAAAAACAAAACACTCACCAACCCCACCCCAAAAAAAGTACATCCCAAAAGCAACAATATGATCGTTCTTGTTTTCATAATATCATTTCTTATTATTTACCAGTCATCCCGACGTATGTCGGGACCTCGTCAAGGCTATCCAAATCATCAATCAACCATCCCGTCATTGCGAGCTGTGTCCACCGTAGCTTCAGCGAAGGTGGGCGAAGCGAAGCAATCTCATCCTTTTATTCTCCACTATAATTCCAACTACCGCAAGTCCCATAAACCCAACATTAAAAACAAGGTGCTCCGTCCAGCCCAGTTGCTCCAGCACCCCACCGCAGGAACATGGTATAAAATCAGTGAAGTTTAAAATGATGATTATATAGGTGGTAAAGAGCACCATCATACTGTAAAACCCAAACAAGGCAAACAAACGGGTGCGTTCAAAAATTAATAACAGGGCAATTAGCAGTTCAATAATAATCACCCCGGGAGCCACCCATCCGGCAAACGCACTCAACAAAGGTGATTGACCTAATTGGTTTTCAAAAGTTTCATAATCCACCAACTTGCTCACCGCTGCATACACAAACAATAAAATGAACAAGAAGATAAAGAGGTCTACTAGATACTTTTTTATATGTTTAAAAGATAATCCCATAGGGGTGTTTTTTCTATGGGATAAAGTTCGGTATAATTATATTTTCTTAACGGATTATTTCTTTTCTCAAAAGGATTATTTTAGCTGAATATCAACTCCTTATGAGAAATATTGAGTGTAAATAAGTGAAAGTATGTATCCATTTAAAATTCAGGTTTATCAATTTTTAATTAAGCAATAGAATTAAATGATCTATTTTAAATTACGATTGTAAAGCTTGCGATAAAGTGTTGGACTTACACTAAAATGCTTTTTGAAAGCAGTAGAAAAATGAGTGGGGTTATTAAATCCGGATAACTTAGCAGCTTCTTCAATGGATATCCGGGTGTGTTTAAGATAAATGGCTGCTTTTTTTACCCGTTCTTCAGTATAAAATCTAAAAATACTATTATTGTAAAACTGAGAAAATGCTTGTTTCAACTTGAAATCGTTGGTGCCGTGTGTCCTGGCTAATTCTTGAATACTTGGTAAGGGTTTATCAAGATTTTGTAATATAAAATCTCTAACATCCTGTACCATTTTCACATCCTTATGTGATAACAATACCTTGGGCTTAGTCTTAGGGAGCTTCCCATCAGACAACTCCTGGATTCTTTTTAACTTAACTTTGCTTCTAATCAAATTTCTCTTTGAAATGGGTTGAATACAATCTATTATAATAATTTGGTGACCTGTAACTGTTGTCGGGATGGTCTTGATGTCAAAATGAAACATTTTTTTTAACCTTGTGTCACTGGTAAAGAGAAATTTATGATTCCCTTCAAAGTCCGGCTGCTCATTAATTGCATTAGCAATTTTCTCCCAATCTTTTTGAGACTCTTTGTCTAAAAGGGATGAAAAGGATTTGCCCATTACATTCTTTTTAGAAAACCCTAACTCTATGAGGGCACCTTTGTTAATGTTTATTATGTTAAAGTCTTTATTTAAAATAAATCCTAAATGCAAATATTCATCCAGGCTACCTCTGGTATTAATGGAACTAAAAAAATGAAATGCATCTTTCAAGTCCTGTGTTAACCAATTTAAACTCACAACCAAAGTTTCTAATTCATCTTCTTCATTGGTCCTTTGAATTTGATAATTTAAGTCTCCTTCGGCAATAGCTAGAAGTAATTCTTTGATACTCGCTAACCGTTCGTTGTCAATTGTTCTATTCATATCCTATGGCTTTATAAAAGGTTTTAGAAATTGATGGGCATAATATTCTTCAGTAAAAACTTCAGTGGGGATTAAAGGCTGGTTCGCTTTTAAATACAATTTAAGCATGTGTTGGGCTACCAATCGCTCTTCTAATACTGCTACAGCTGTTGCCAAATAAGAACCTTGTGTAGCTAGATAATCACGAGCTGCTTTATTGGCATCATGAATTCCTCGTGTTTTACATAAAATTGGAAAGCTTCTCCCTTCCTGAAAATCAAGCCGCTCACCCACGATCGCTTTAGCAATTTTAAGGTCCACTAATGGAATAGGATGGTACTCAAAATATAAAATACCATCAGATACCCAGAAGTCTGAATATTTTCCTCTTTGAATAAGGGACATGGTAAGAAGGTTGTTTCTCTTTGAAAACTAAATTAATAAAAAATATTAAAATTGTATTGATTTGATAGTTTTTGGTAGTATTCATAGAGTTTATAACAATTAAATCTTTCTCAAAAGGATAGAAACCTTTCTCATAGGGATTATTTTAAGGGTACTGCACAAATTCCTTTAGGTTCATTTTGTTTTTTTAAATAGCTTGTAACTGTTTTTAAAAAACATCCTTCCCCAACAGTCTTTTACAACACAAAAATATATACTTATTTATACAGTGGTAAAGTCTGTTTAATTGTGAAAACAACGATAACCAATATATAAAATCATGGCTAAAATCAAACACAACAACTTCATAAATACCGTGAATGAAGTAATCAACAATGCACGACGTCAAAACATTGTACACCTCTATGCAGAGGACAAAAAGTTTTCAGGAAGAAATATTCAAATCAATGGCAAAACCCTCTTTCATTTTGGAACTACCGGTTATCTGGGGTTAGAACAAGACCCTAGATTAAAGCAAGCGGCTATCAAAGCAATAGAAAATTACGGGACTCAATTTCCTCTCTCTAAAACTTATATATCTCACCCACTCTATGCCGAACTGGAAGCCAAAGTTTCAAAAATGTACAACGCTCCCATCATCATTACAAAAAACAGCACACTAGGTCATATGGCCGTAATCCCCTCAGCAGTGGAAGATGAGGATGGAGTAATACTCGATCATCAAGTGCATTGGAGTGTGCAGAATGCGGTCCAAATGGTCAAAACAAAAGGAGTTAAAGTAGAAATGATCAGGCATAATAATATGGAGATGCTGGAAACCAAAATCAAAGAATTAAACACAACCTGCAATAAGATTTGGTATATGGCAGACGGGGTTTATTCGATGTTTGGGGATTTTGCGCCGGTTGACCACCTGATGACACTTTGTAAAAAGTATCCAAAACTTCACCTATACTTTGACGATGTGCACGGTATGAGTTGGATTGGAAAAAATGGTACCGGCTATGTCACCAGCAAACTGGGTGACCTTCCTGAAAACTGCCTATTGTTTGGTACATTAAGTAAATCCTTTGGGGCTGGCGGAGCTGTCTTAGCGTGTACTAACTTGGAATTAAGGGATAAAATAAAGAATTTTGGAGGTCCCCTCACATTTTCTGCACAGTTGGATCCGGCTTCAGTAGCAGCAGCGATTGCATCTGCAGATATTCATCTGTCCGAAGAAATATACGAAATGCAAAAAGACCTCAGAATTAGAATTCAACACTTCAATTCACTCTTGGAAAAATCAAATCTTCCATTAGTGGATAAAAATGAAAGTCCCGTTTTCTATATCGGCACCGGTGTGCCGGAAACCGGTTACAACTTTGTAAAACGCCTTTTTGATGAAGGATTCTTTGTAAACCTGGGCCTCTTTCCTGCAGTACCTGTTAAAAACACCGGGGTACGCATCACCATTTCAAGGCACAATCAATTAGATGAAATAACAGCACTAGTGGAAGCAATGATCCACCATTTCCCCAAAGCACTGGAAGATACCCAAACCAACCTCAATAAAGTGCGCAAACTCTTTAGGTTGCCGGTATTAGAAACGGTAAAGGAGGAATCTACTCCCCAAAACTTAAAAATCCAACACCTCAAGTCAATTATAGAGGTAGAAAAATCTTTATGGAATAACCACATGGGCAACAATTCTATTTTCGATTGGGATGGTATGGCGTTCCTGGAAAAAGTATTTACAAAAAACAAAGCGCCTGAAAACAAGTGGGAGTTTCATTACATCATCATTAGAGATAAGGAAGGCAACCCTATTCTGATAACTTTCTTGACAAATGCCCTTTGGAAAGAAGATATGTTGGCGCCGGTATCTGTCTCAAAAGAAATTGAAGCCAGAAGGATAGAAGAGCCTTATTACATGTCAAACAACGTGTTGAGCACAGGTTCTTTGCTTTCAGAAGGCAACCATTGGTTTTTAGATGACAAACATCCTCAATGGGAAGAAGCCATTCAATTGCTGTTACATACCATGGAAACCATTGACACCCAATCACCGGTTGAAATGTTCGTTTTAAGGGACTTCCTGAAAGAAAATCCAAAACTCAATAACTTCTTGCACAAAAAGGGCTTCATAAAAATCAAAATGCCTGAAACTGCTCAAATCCACAACCTGAACTGGGTGGATGAAACTACATTTATAGAAACACTTTCCCCAAGATCCAGAAAGCACTTTAGAAAAGATATTGTGCCGTTTATGAACCAGGTTGAGGTACAATGGAAAAAAACCGTCAGCAAACAAGAGCTGGATCAAATCTATAAATTGTACCTCAACGTGAAACAAAACAACCTCGGGCTAAATACCTTTGCTTACCCTATGAACCTTTTCAGCACTATGAATGAAAACAACGGTTGGGAGTTCCAATGCATCTATGACAAAGCCAATTTCAACAAATTAATTGGTGTGATGTGTTGCTATAATAACAACAATACAACCTATGTCCCAGTATTGGTTGGGATGGATTATCACTATGTAGCTAAAGTAAATAGTTACAGGCAACTGCTGTATCAAACAATAAACAGGGCAGGGGAGCAAGGGTTTAAAAACATAGATTTCGGCCTCACAGCAACATTTGAAAAAAGAAAACTCGGCGCGAAGGTCTATGACACTTTTGCCTACGTCCAGGCAAAAGACAATTTTATATTGGAATTGCTCACTACGCTCCAAACAAAATAAACAGAAGCAACATCCGGTTGAATGGGGGTTTGAAAGTTCAATGTGATTGAAAATGAATAAAAAGGAATACGTACTGATCTTTGAAGATTTTCAAAATAAAATTAAAACTTTGGAAGAAGAGGGAATTCTGGGGTTGGATAAAATCCATGAGGCCATTTTGATGTGCAGGTTAAAGCTTTCCAAACTCAAAAAATACACGGTGTTGAATACCTTTGAAAACAGTGAAGAAGAAATTACATTTTATAAAAAATACAAAGGAGAGATACTGCTACATTTAATTTATTATGAAGAATTGAGAATTATTGAGATGCAATATCCTGAATTGTCAATTACAGCCCAAAAAAACTACATCATACGCCGGGAACAAAAAATAAAAAAATTTTTTAAAAAACATGAATCCCTCACCCAGTATGTCACCCTCAACCTCACCAACCTGGATGAACTTTTCTTTACAATCAAACCCTTAAACGAGTCCTGGCAGGTGTGCAATGAATCATACCATACAGACCCCGGTTTTTATACAAATCACGATTTATTGATTGCCAAAATAAAAGCCCTAAAAAAACTTCTGGACTATCTAAAGTCAAGATACAAAGCGCTTGAAAATTTCTTGAAATTCGGCAAGCCCATGCAATTTACAAAAGCTCTGCACTGGACAGGTTCCCAAACTGAACTCACAGAGCTCATTTATGCTTTACACGTTTCAAAAACAATCAATCATGGCAAAGTGGATATAAAAGAAATTTCACAACAATTTGAATCACTCTTCAATATCAAACTCAACGATATTTACAGAATCTACGCAGACATTAAATACCGTCAAAAATCCACCACAAAATTCCTCGATGAAATGACCTCCAACTTGAAGGAAGAAATTGAAAGATCTTACCGTTAATGAATATAAATCTTAATGTCTCACTTGCGTAAACTCCTAAAAGCACATTATATCTAAAATTTAATTTGAGTTAAATGTAAAAATAAGTTTTATCAATAAATAATAATTCAAAGCTCAAATGTCATATCCACCCCAAATTCGCTTTGCAGTTCCTTGTCGCCAAACTTGTACAGTAACTCATTTTACGTTCTTTTTTTATTTTTTGTCAACTAGTTTTCTAAAAATTACCAAAACATATCAACATACTTGCCGTTTTTCTTCACTTCTCTACGCCTATAAATACCTAAAATAAAGAATAATGCTATAAATATAGGGTAATAATAATCAGGCATGACAAAATAAAGAATTCCATCAATTACAGCACCCATAAAAGTAATTAAATGAAGGTCTCCATTTGCTACAAATTGCTCTTTACGAATTAGAAATTGGATAATTGGTAAAAGATATTTATGTAGTTTAGTACTAGTTAATTTATCATCAATAAAAAAATTATTTTTCTCCAGTTTTTCAAAATAATCTATTAGTTTTTCTTTTAGCACATTAGTTTTTTGATCCTGATATAAGACAATTCTTTTTGAGATGTTCAAGACTGACCTATGATGAAAAAGTTTTTTTCTGATGTTGATTTATCTGACAACATTTTTATTAATCTAATTACTTTCTGTTCGATTACTTCATTTTGTGTCATAATTACCAAAACATTGCTGCATATTTTCCATTTTTTTTAGCTTGTTTTCGCCTGCAAACTCCCAACACGAAAAATAATAAAATAAATATCGGATAGTAGTATCCAGACACTAGAAAATAAGCTATTATATCAATTGTAACCCCTATTATAGTAAGTAATCTTA
>NZ_CAXBAN010000085.1:0-8308 GCF_963973675.1 uncultured Planktosalinus sp.
AGAATCCTCCAAGAACTGCGGAACTCGCGGAAGTTCTTTTTCAGGAACTTCGCAAGTAAACTTTCAACCCATAGGAATAAATACAACAGGGCAATATAGTATTTGTGCAGTTGATATGAATGGGGATTATCTAGATGATATTGTATCAGTGAATACAACAAATATTCAAATTCATTTTCAAAATAGTGATGGCTCCTTCACTGAGCAAAACTTTCCAGTTACCGATGTTGAAAACGCACCGTCCTGGAGCCTTGCCGCTGGAGATTTAACAGGTAACGGCTACAATGATCTGTTATATGGCGGAGGCTCTGGAGTTACGTTTATGATGGCCAATAACGATGGAACAGGATATACACAAACATCCTTTCCTGAGTTTGTTTTTTCACAGCGGTCTAATTTTGTTGACATCAACAACGATGGAAATCTTGATGCCTTTGTTTGTCATGATGTTGCACCCAATGTATATTTTATTAACGATGGTGATGGCAATCTGAGCTTTAACCAGGGAGGAATCGGGGACTTTCCAACCGGAGGTCATTATGGCTCTTTATGGTTTGATTATAATAATGATGGTTTACAAGACATGTTTATGGCCAAATGCGGGGGTAGTGTAGACCGTCGAACCAACCAACTTTTTAAAAACAATGGTGATGGTTCATTTTCAGACGTTGCTGTTGAAGCAGGGTTAAATGATCCTATACAAACCTGGTCGGCAGCAGGTGATTTTGATAACGATGGATTTATGGATCTATTAGTAGGAGCTAGTTCATTTACGGATGGAGGCCACAAACTAATGAGAAATAATGGCGACGGCACGTTTACTGATATCACTTCAGGTTCTGGTTTTGATACTTTTGAAGGCACCAGTGTTGAGCATGCAACTTATGACTTTAATAATGATGGGTTTCTTGATGTTTTCGGTAACTCTAACAAGCTTTTTATTAATAATGGAGATTTTACTTTTACTGAAGTTTCTATACCTTTTTCAGGAGCCTCCATTGCAGACTTAAATAACGACGGATTCTTGGATGCTTTCAGAGCAACAACCATTTATTACAATCAAGGAAATGAAAACAATTGGATTGTTATAAACACTGAAGGGATAGAAAGCAACAAAAATGGGATAGGAGCCCGGGTTGAAATTACAAGTGCACTGGGCACTCAAATAAGAGACGTGAGAAGTGGTGAAGGATTTCGTTATATGAGTACTTTAAACACGCATTTTGGTATAGGAACAGATACTGCAATTGAAGAATTGAAAATCAAATGGCCCTCAGGGATCATTGATGTTATTCAAAACCCTGAGATAAATACAGTTCATCATATCGTTGAAGGGCAATATCTGAGTACAAATGAAATGAACGAGATAACGTTTACAATCTACCCGGTTCCAACTAAGGACTTTTTAAATATTGACTTAACGCATTCTCATGATGAAGTTGATTTTACAATTTACGATATTTCAGGAAGGAATATAAAACAGGGAAAACTTCAATCTAACACGCTTAGGGTTGAACAGTTGTCGTCTGGCGTTTATTTTCTCGAAATTCAGATGAATGGAGTTGTTGCAATAAAACGTTTTGTAAAGCAATAATGTTGAAACTGCTTAAATAAAAAAAGCCCTTTTCATATGAAGAGGGCTTTTTTTATTTTATTTTAAAAAATTATTTGGGAAGCACCTCAAAACCCATATTGTATAAAATAAACCCAAAAATGTCGGTGTGTAAATCAACAATTTTGGACACAGGCATTCCCGCACCGTGACCGGCGCCAACATCAATTCTTATTAACTTTGGCGCGTCTCCGGTGTTCTTAGACTGCAATTCAGCAGCATACTTAAAAGAATGTGCCGGAACCACCCGGTCGTCATGATCAGCGGTAGTGACCATAATTGCAGGATAGGTTTTTCCTTCTTGAATGTTGTGTAGTGGCGAATAGCCTCTTAGGTACTGAAACATTTCTTCATTATCGTTGGCCGTGCCATAGTCGTATGCCCAGCCAGCACCAGCTGTAAAAGTATGATACCTCAGCATGTCCATTACGCCCACTTGAGGAATGCCCACCTTAAAAAGTTCGGGCTGCTGGTTAACAACAGCACCAACTAAAAGACCTCCGTTTGAAGCTCCTCTAACAGCAAGATAATCACTTGAAGTATATTTATTGTCAATTAAATATTCTGCTGCAGCGATAAAGTCGTCAAACACGTTTTGTTTATTCATTTTTGTTCCTGCATCGTGCCAAGCTCTCCCATATTCTCCACCGCCGCGAATGTTTGGTACAGCATATACACCTCCCATTTCCAACCACACTGCAGTAACTGTTGAAAACCCGGGGGTAAGACTTATATTAAACCCACCATATCCATATAAAATAGTCGGGTTTTTTTCGTTGAGGTCCAGACCCTTTTTGTGTGTAATAATCATAGGTACTTTTGTGCCATCTTTAGAGGTGAAAAATACCTGGTTTGATTCATATTCAGTAGGGTCAAAATCCATTTCGGGTTGCCAGTAAACCTCTGAAGAACCAGTTTCTACATCATAACTGTAGATGCTTGAAGGTGTTTTATAATTCGAAAAAGAATAATACATGTTTTCTGCATCACTCTTGCCTCCAAAACCTCCGGCTGATCCAATTCCGGGAAGCTCAATTTCTCTTACTAAATTTCCTTCAAAGTCATATTGCATTACACTTGAAACAGCATCTACCATATAGCGAGCAAAAATATAACCGCTTCCGGTTGAAGGGCTAAGCACGTGTTCTGATTCGGGAATTATATCTTCCCAATGTTCAGGTTCGGGACTTGAAGCGTCAACAGCAATTATTTTTTGATTGGGGGCATCCAGATTTGTTTTTATAAACAATTTACTGCCCCTGTTGTCGATGACTGAAGTTGAATTATCAAATCCTGTAATGATAGGTAGAATATTGGAATCTCCTTTTTCCAAATCCATTAAATAAAGCTCGTTTCCACTTGTAGAAACAGCTCGAGAAATGTACAGGAAACGGCCGTCTTCAGAAACACTTCCCCCTATATACCTTCCTTTTTGGCTTTCACTTCCGCCAAAAACGACTTGATCTTCATTTTGATTGGTGTTCAGTTTGTGGAAATAGAGCTTATGTTCATCAGTCATCGCAGAAAGTTGACTTCCTTTAGGCTTGTCGTAGGTAGAGTAGTAAAAACCTTCATCCCCTTTCCAGGCAATTCCGGTAAACTTTAGGTCCACAAGTGTGTCTCCTACTTGTTCTTTTGTTTCAGCATCAATCACTATTACTTTTCGCCAATCACTCCCACCTTCAGAAATACTGTATGCAGCTAGTTTTCCGCTTTTAGAAAAACTCAAATCATCCAATGATGTAGTTCCATCCTCTGAAAAAGTATTCGGGTCCAAAAACACCTCTTCATTTCCATCTTTCAGCCTGTAAACCACATAATGGTTTTGCAAGCCGTCATTTTTATAAAAATAGGTAACTCCACCTTCGATAAAAGGTGCACTTATTTTTTCATAGTTCCAAAGCTCAGTTAGCCTGTTGTTGATTTCGTTTCTAAATGGAATTTGATTTAAAAAATCAAAAGTAACTTTGTTTTGTTCTTCAACCCATTGTGCGGTTTCATCAGACAGGTCGTCTTCCAGCCAGCGGTAAGGATCTTTAATTTCAATACCAAAATAAGTGTCAACTGTGTCTGTTTTTTTGGTTTCAGGATAGTTTAACTGCATAGGTTTTTGTGTGTTTTCTTCCTTACAACCCAAAAAGAGTACAAAAGAAAAAACAACAATAAGTGTTTTTTTCATAATGGAATGTTTTTAATAAGTACAAACTTACTAAAAAAGAGATGTTAAAATTAGTTAAAAAGCGGCTTATATTTAGGCCATAATTTATAGAGCAGAATGAAATTTATAATAGCTACCAAAGCAGCAATTCCAATGTGTGGAATATCTAAAAACAAATGATAAAGAAGTACGTTTAATGAAATGGGAACCAGGGCAATTACCGCAAAGGCCACCCACTTATTGAATAACAACAACAATCCAATAAAAATTTCTACCATACCCAAAACAGGAATCACATACCCCGTAGCTTTTAGAGAACCCATAAATTCTGAAGCATCTTCAGGGATTTCCGGAGCCGGAATAAACTGAAAAAACTTATTTAACCCAATTAGGATTAAAATAACTGCAAGTAAAAGGCGAATGATTTTGGTGAAAGTAGAATTCATAGCAGGTTGGTTTTAATTAGCTTTAGAATAGGAATACCTAAAGATAAAAAAACCACTGAAAAAATCAAATTTGTATTAATTATTTAAAGTAATTGTTTTTCAGCCAGATACTCAGCAATTTGCACTGCATTGGTTGCAGCTCCTTTTCTTAGGTTATCGCTCACAATCCACATATTTAGTGAACGAGCCTGAGAAGCGTCTCTTCGAATGCGACCAACAAATACATCATCTTTCCCTTTTGCATAGATTGGCATGGGATAGGTGTTGGTGTCTGGGTTGTCTTGAAGGGTAATTCCGGGAGTTTTATGGAGAAGGGTCCTGATTTCACCAATTTCAAAATCCTTTTCAAATTCAACATTAACAGACTCACTATGGCCTCCAACAACAGGGATTCTTATAGCGGTAGCAGTAACGGCTATGTTTGGGTCATTCAATATTTTTTGAGTTTCCCTAACGAGCTTCATTTCTTCTTTTGTATAACCATTATCCTCAAAAACATCACATTGGGGGATTGCATTTTGATGAATAGGATAGGGGTATGCCATTTCCCCCTTTTTACCACTCATTTCATTTTCAAGTTGCCGAACTGCCTTTACACCGGTCCCGGTTATGGATTGGTAGGTAGAAACTACAACGCGTTTGATACCATATTTTTTATGCAAAGGGTGGAGTGTCAATACCATTTGAATGGTTGAGCAGTTTGGATTGGCAATGATTTTATCAGCTTTGGTCAATAAACCAGCATTAATTTCAGGGACAATGAGTTTTTTTGTAGTGTCCATTCTCCATACAGAGGAATTGTCAATTACCGTAGTGCCGGTTTCTGCAAATTTTGGTGCCCATTCCAGTGAAATGGATCCACCGGCAGAAAACAATGCCACATTTGGTTTGGTATTTAAAGCCTCTTTCAGGCTTTTAACAGAGTGTTCCTTCCCGTTAAATGAAATTTTTTTTCCAACAGAACGCTCTGATGCTACCAGTATCAATTCTGAAATCGGAAAATTTCTTGCCTTTAAGACCTCAAGCATCACTTCGCCTACCATTCCGGTAGCGCCTACAACAGCTACTTTCATATTTACAAACCGCTAAAGCGGGTTTTTTGATTAAACATTGAATACGTTTCTTGTGCAAATTTAATCAGAAGCCATTGGATTGCGGTTAAAAAAGGCATAAAAAAACCGCCCGGTTTTCAGGCGGCTTTGAGTTAGAATATATAGTGAGCGGATTACTTTTTTAATAAGTCCCTGATTTCTGCCAACAACTCTTCTTGAGTGGGTCCTTTTGGAGCGGCGGGTGCTTCTTCTTTTTTCTTCTTCGTTTTGTTATAAGCTTTTACAATCATGAAAAGGACAAAACCAACAATTACTAAATTGATAAGTGCATTGATCCAAGCACCATATCTAATCGCGTTTTCAGGTTTAGTGATAGAGCCGTCAGCTGCTACAACGGCTTCTGAGAGAATCACCTTCAAATCGGCAAAATCCATGCCGCCGGCAAAATGACCCACGATGGGCATCATAATATCTGCGACAAAACCATTGACGACAAGACCAACGGCACCGGCTAAAATTACCGCAACCGCCAAATCAATGACATTGCCGGTCATTATAAATTTTTTAAATTCTGTAAACATTTTTAAATGGTTTTAATAGTTAGTTATTTAAATGTACAAATTTTTATTTAATCAATCACTACTCTTTTAACTCTTTGAGAAATGGCGGTTATAATTTCATATGAGATAGAATTGATTGAATTCGCAAATTCTTCAGCGCTGTTTTTTGAGTCAAAAACGATCACCTCATCACCTTCATTGCAATCAATGTCTGTAATATCAATCATTAACATATCCATACAAATGTTTCCAATCATTGGAGCTCGTTTCCCCTGGATAGTTACAAAGCCTTTTCCTTTTCCATATCCGCGATGAATGCCATCTGCGTGACCCAGGGGCAAAGTTGCAGTCTTAGTGTCTTTTTCGGCTACAAAACCAAAATTATAACCCACACTTTCTCCTTTTTTTATGTGATGAATCTGTGAGATAATGGTTTTTAAAGAAGCTACAGGTTCTAAATTTTTATTTTCCCGGGCGTCGTTACCAAATCCGTAAAGTCCAATTCCGCTGCGGACCATGTCAAATTGTGCGTTTGGAAAATTTAACAGGCCGGAAGTATTTAACGTGTGCCTTAAAATTGGATATCTCAACAACTCAATGAGGTAAGCAGCGCTTTTTTCAAATAGAGCAATTTGTTTCTCTGTAAATGCTCTATTTTCCAAATCATCACTTGCGGCAAGGTGTGAAAATACCGACCTCACTTTTACAGCAGTTGTGTTTTTCATCAAGTTTGCAACCGTTTGCACTTCGTTTGTGGTAAAACCAATTCTGTTCATTCCTGTATTGATTTTAATATGTATCGGGTACTCTTTCAGTTGTTTTTTTTCCGCGAAAGCAATAAATCGCTGTAACATTAAAGGAGAATAAATACTGGGTTCTAGGCAACGAGCTGCTATTTTATCAAAATTGACGGTTTGAGGGTGTAATACTAAAATCGGAGATTGAATGCCCGTATCTCTAAGCTGGACACCCTCAGAAGTATAGGCCACAGCAAGATAGTCAGTTTTGAGGGCCTCTAATTTTTTCGCAATAATCCGGCTGTCGCTTCCATAAGCAAAAGCCTTGACTACGCCCATGAATTTAACTCCCGGCTTTAGTTTTGACTTTAGATAGTTGAAATTATGAGAAAGCGCGTTTAAATCAATCTCGAGGGTTGTTTCAGTGGCTTTTGGCATCTGTTATGAGGACTTTTTTGAAGGAATGATTTCGGGGTCAGTCACCTTAAGTTTTTTGACCTTTTCGTTTAGCATAGCTTTGTAGTAGGCGGCTCTGCTCAGAGGTTCATATTCTTCAGTTTCACCAAGCATAACTAGATTGTCATTGTTGGTTTTTCGAAAGCTGTATTGAGCTAGGTTTCCGGTTCGAGTGCATACGGCGTGTACTTTGGTAACATATTCTGCAGTGGCCATAAGCGCAGGCATTGGACCAAAAGGGTTTCCTTTAAAATCCATATCGAGTCCGGCAACTATTACACGAATTCCACTATTGGCTAAATCGTTACACACTTTAATAATTTCGTCATCAAAAAACTGTGCTTCATCGATGCCCACTACGTCACAATTGTCTGCAAGAATAGGAATATTTGCAGCTGCAGGCACCGGAGTGGAACGTATTTCATTGCTGTCATGAGAAACGACCATGTCCTCATCATAGCGCGTGTCAAGAGCTGGTTTAAAAATCTCTACCCGTTGCTTTGCAAACTGAGCACGCTTCAACCGGCGAATTAATTCTTCAGTCTTGCCTGAAAACATCGAACCGCAGATTACTTCTATCCAGCCAAATTGCTCTTTATGATTTACTGTATTTTCGAGAAACATTTTGTATTTTTCAATGCGAAAATTAATGCATTTTTCGTTATACTTCTATATCGGTAAATTTATAAAAACAAAAGTCGTTACCGAAATAAAAAAAGAAAAGATATAATAGGCTTTTGAAAAGTTTATTATTCAAGATATTTTTTGAAATACAGTAAATCCAAAGTAAAATAAATCCAATGGAAAAGAAACTTCACAAGCAATTAAAAGAGTTGGCCAACGCTTTTTTAGAAATGAATGAGACTTCACTGGTTGACTTGCATCAAAAATCCCGGACACTTTATGAATTGCTTACGATAGAAATTTATCTTGAAAAGAACCAGTCTATAAGTAAAACTGGGGAAAGCTTTCAGGCTACAGATTCAAAAACCTATGATACATTTATAGAAGATCAAGACCCACAGCCGTTAGAACAACCCAGCTACGAAGAAAACCTTGCGGAACCTTTAATCGAAAAAATAAAAGATATTGTTGCTCAAATGCCCTCTGAAACTCAAAAAATTGATGAGATGTTGGAAGAACTTTTACCAACAAAATCGAAACCAATAAGTGAGCTTGAAGATTTTGCATCGAGCTACCAGCAAACTCCTGTTTTTGAACGAAAGGAGATTCAAAAAACCCCACCAAAACCTGCTGAGCCAACAGCCCCTAGATTTAATGAATCTT
>NZ_CAXBAN010000086.1:0-8260 GCF_963973675.1 uncultured Planktosalinus sp.
CTCTATTCAAAATGTATTATACCTGAACGAGCAATATCTCGCATCAATCAAGAAAGTGCTTACAGGAGATATAGAGATTGAAGAAATCAATAGAGATTCAATATTGAACGTTGTAAAGGCAGATATGGAAGCGGTTGATTTAAGCCCTTCCAGAAAAGACTCTCTTTTACGCGAACAAGTGGCCCGTGAAGAAAAGTACAGCATCTTTGAACCTTCGTCCAATATGATTACAAGTGTATTATTCCCACCTGTAAATGGAACAATTACAGAAGAGTACAATTTAAAATCCAAGCACTACGCTGTAGATATCCTAGTAAATGAAAACACCCCTGTTAAAGCCACCACAGATGGAACCGTTATCTTCGCTGAGTGGACCTCACAAACCGGATATGTAATTATTATTGAACATCAAAATAATTTAATTTCGGTATATAAACACAATTCAAAAATAATAAAACAACAAGGTGATTTGGTTAAATCGGGAGAAGTTATAGCAACTGCCGGATCCACCGGTGAATTATCCACCGGAACACATCTGCATTTTGAACTTTGGAGTAATGGATACCCAATCAACCCAACAAACTTTATAGATTTTGAATAATTAAAAGCCTGATAAAGGTTAGAAAATAATCAAAACAATCCTCTAATGTCAATTAAATCATTTGCCGCCAAGCTTTTTGCCGGATACATCAAACGGAAAACCAATCGCTGGGCATCAAAACCAATTGAAAATCAGCAAAAAGTTTTTGAAGAACTTATTTCGAAAGCAAAAAACACAGCTTTTGGCAAAGACCATCATTTTGACAAAATAAAATCACATTTAGATTTTGTCAAGTACATTCCTTTAAGAGATTATGAAGGCCTTAAAGATTATATAGACAGAGTTGTCAAAGGTGAAGAAAATATTCTTTGGCCCGGAAAACCATTGTATTTTGCAAAAACATCCGGCACAACATCCGGAGCCAAATATATACCAATTACCAAAGACTCGATGCCCAACCATATTGAGGCAGCGCGCAATGCCATCTTAATGTATATTGCAGAAACAGGCAAATCAGAGTTTGTTGACGGAAAAATGATATTTCTACAAGGAAGCCCTGAAATGACTGAACAAAATGGAATTAAAGTAGGCCGGCTCTCAGGTATTGCAGCACATTATGTACCCGGTTACCTTCAAACAAACAGACTTCCCAGCTGGGAAACAAATTGTATAGAAGATTGGGAAACCAAAGTAGACGCCATTGTTGAAGAAACATATCAAAAAAACATGTCCGTCATTAGTGGAATTCCTTCCTGGGTACAAATGTATTTTGAACGCTTGCAGAAAAAAACAGACAAGAAAATTGGTGATCTTTTTCCGGAATTTGACCTTTTTATTTACGGAGGGGTCAACTATGAGCCATACCGTGCAAAATTTGAAAACCTGATAGGAAGAAAAGTTGATAGCATTGAGTTATTTCCGGCTTCAGAAGGTTTTTTTGCTTATCAGGACAAACAAGAAGAAAAAGGAATGCTCCTGTTGCTTAATGCCGGAATTTTTTACGAATTTATACCAGCAGCTGAATATTATTCAGAAAGTCCATCCAGGCTTTCGATTGGAGAAGTTGAAACAGGAGTCAATTATGTGATGATTATTTCTACAAACGCCGGCCTGTGGGGATATAACATCGGTGATACAGTTCAATTTACATCTGTAAAACCATATAGAGTGATTGTTTCAGGAAGGATTAAGCATTTTATTTCAGCATTTGGCGAACACGTCATTGCCAATGAAGTTGAATCAGCACTTAAAGAGGCTGTTGAATATTTCCAAGAAGTACGGATCAATGAATTTACAGTAGCACCACAAGTTACGCCACCTGAGGATAGTTTGCCTTATCACGAATGGTTTATTGAGTTTGAAAACAGCCCTCATGATTTAGATGCTTTCGCAAAAAAAATTGATGAAGCATTGCAAAAGAAAAACAGTTACTACAATGATCTGATTAAAGGAAAAATTCTAAAAAAACTTCAAATCGTTTCCATAAGAAAAAACTCTTTTAACGATTATATGAAAACTCAGGGAAAATTAGGTGGTCAAAACAAGCTCCCACGACTTTCAAACGACAGAAAAATTGCAGAGTCACTATTGAAGCTAAATGCCCAATAAACCCTATATTTGCTCAAAATTATGACAAAAATTACTACACATAACAGAACGCGTGCTCAGGAAAGTTCAAATGCCATTGAGCGAATGTACATCACGATGCGCCACCTTTTTAACAGAGGCTTTTACAAGCCCATGGGTGTTTCAGGGGAAACACTCAGAGAAGCACTGCTCACATTAAGGCCTGAAATATATGGCTCAATTGCTGAAGACAAATTAGAACTCCAGGGACTGTTGTATGTAATAGAGCGTCTTCCCAACGGTATTGAAGAATGCCGCTATATCAATCTAACAAGTGATGAAGGCTATTCAAAATCTCATTTTAAAGTAATTATACCCCCAAAACGAAGAAGAAACTGTTACCGCATCGATGATGAACAAATGAATATCGAAATCACGCGTGGGCGATCAGAAATTTATGACATTCTTACGCACCTTACCTTTTTGTATGTTGAATCGCATAAAATAATAAAACGGGTAGTGATTGATGATAACGGAGCTGTAACGCGCGACTGGAAAAAGCTGGAAGAAGCCGTTCAAAAAAACAGTGAACTCAATGAAAAAGACAAAGAAATTGCGGTCACTCATACTGCAAATATTTTGGGAAGAACTTTTTCTGAGGTAAACGCTATTTATCCACAGTTTGCAACCAAAGAAAACCCCAATCGCTTTTTAAACATTATTTATTACTTGGGTAATATAGCAATGCAGGAAGTGGTAGAAGACAACAAAAGGGTAATCACATTCAGTCCGGTATTGAGAGAACGTTTGGGGCATCATATACACGGAGAGATTTGGGCAAACACCATTAAAAGAATATTACACTCTAAAAACTTATTAGAGCGCCCAATCCACATTATCAGCGCCAATATGCACAGTGTGATGAACACGCTTTTTGCTCCTCAGGCACTTAAAACTGAACTTAAAAAGGCAACAACACTTCAGGTATTTGAACAACTCAGCAATAGCCAAAATGTTCAGCTCAGAAATAAAGTAGAAAAAGCAGCCAAAAACTGTGGAATGATTTTTATTGAAGACAGCAGCGGTACTAATATTGATGTACAGATTTTTGACGCAACCCAAATAGATTGTTCGCATCTAATCAACAATGGGGGGGCTGAAAACATAAATGAAGTAAAGCCGGTAATATTGGTGATGGATTATGCTTTTGGTGAACAAGCTTACGAAACAATGGATGAATTGTTAAAGCCCTATAAGTGCGAAAACCAAAATACGCACTTGCTGAATGTTAAATCAATTTCAATAATGGGAAAAGCCGGAATACTTGAAGGAGGGAAAGGAGATATTATGATTCCAAACGCCCATTTGTTTGAAGGCACTGCAGATAATTACCCATTTAAAAATCAACTCAAGAGGGCACAATTTGAAGGGCATAAGTTAAAAGTCTTCGAAGGCAGTATGATTTCCGTTTTAGGAACATCTCTTCAAAATAAAGATATTTTGAGATTTTTTCACGACTCCACCTGGAACGTGATTGGGCTTGAAATGGAAGGAGCCCATTATCAAAAAGCCATACAAGCTGCGTCAAAAATCAGAGGAAGCATAAGTAGTAGTGTGAAAGTTCGCTATGCTTATTACGCTTCAGACAATCCTTTGGAAACCGGAAGTACACTGGCCTCCGGTGGCCTGGGAATGACCGGGGTAAAACCCACTTACTTAATTACTGAAAAAATTCTTGAACAAATTTTAAGTTAATTTTTTAAACCATGAGCAACACACCAACAACAAACAACCATCAAGAGGAAATTGATTTAGGGTATTTGATTAAAAAAATCAATGAATTATTTATAAAAAGTTTAAAACTTCTCTATAGGATAATTTCATTTTTCTTAAAACATATTTATATAATTCTTTTACTAATAGTTATAGGTGTAGCTTATGGATATTTTAAAGAAAAAAACACTTTAACACTATATGATAATCAGGCAATTGTAGTGCCAAATTTTGAAAGTGTCCATTATTTGTATGATAAAATTGACGCTATTAATTTCAAAATTGGTGAAAAAGACTCGATTTTCCTTAAAAGTTTTCTAGGAGAAGATTTTAAAAAACTTAAAAAACTAGAAATTGAACCCATAATTGATATGTATCAATTTCTTTCAAAATCGAGAGAAAATATTGATATATTTAGAATAATCACTCAGAATCAAGATATTACAGACTATAAGGAAGAGCTATCAAACAATAAATACTATAAATATCATAAACTAAACTTTAAAATTTTAGGAGAAAACAATACTCAAGAAGTCGTTTCAAAAATCCTTGATTACTTAAATAACAATGATCATCTCAAAGAATACTCTAAAATTTACAAGGAAAATAATGAGCTTCAAATTAGAGAACATAAAAATATGTTAGCTCAAATAGATTCCGTTTTATTTTCAATCTATTCAAATAAAAACAAACCTTCCAATCAAGGTGTTCAGATTAGTGAAAACCCATACACTCACTTTTTAATAGAAAGGAAAGGTATGGTTATGGACGATTTACTACAGCATCAATTACAACAAACAGACTTTGAAAGTCCTATAAAGCTTGTTAAGATAGATTATAATTTGATTGATAATACTAAATTTAGAATTTCAAATAAAATTAAATATCCTTTTCTATTAGTCTTTTTATACTCTTTATTCTTCTTGCTTAGGTATGGTTACATTAAACTTAAGAAAATTGCCAATAGCAATTAGAATTCAGAAAAACTGATTAATGAAAAAGAAAAATCTTATTGTTTTTGGTACGAGGCCCGAAGCTATTAAAATGGCTCCATTGGTTAAGGCGTTTGATCAGCAACCAGAGTATGAAACCAGAGTATGCATTACAGCACAACATCGTGAAATGCTAGATCAAGTGCTGGATTTTTTTGAAATCAAACCCCAGTATGACCTTGATTTAATGCGCCCCAATCAAAACCTGTATACACTTACGGCGACAATCATTGAAAGCCTGAAACCGGTTTTAGAGGATTTTAAACCAGATTTTGTTTTTGTACATGGCGACACCACCACTACAATGGCAGCCGCTTTGGCAGCTTTTTACAGCGGCGCTAAGGTTTGTCACGTGGAGGCTGGGCTACGCACCTTCAATAAAAGAAACCCATTTCCCGAGGAAATGAACAGAAGCATTGCTGGCAGACTTACAGATTTTCACTTTGCACCCACAATAACTTCAAAGGAAAACTTGTTAAAGGAAAACATTCCAGTTAATGATATTATAGTTACCGGAAATACAGTGATTGACGCGCTACTATTCAGTGTCAACAAATTAAATAACAATCATTATACTGATTCAGAGATTGAACAATTAAGGGAAACTGTTGATTTTTCAAAAAAACTCATTTTAATAACAGGACATCGTCGCGAAAACCATGGGGAAGGGTTTAATAGTATCTGTAAAGCTCTTGAAACAATTGCAAAAAATAACCCGGAAACACAACTAATTTATCCAGTGCATTTAAATCCCAATGTGCAAAAACCGGTGTATGAATTGTTACGAGATATTACCAATATAAAACTCATTGACCCGTTAAGTTATCCGGCCTTTGTCTGGTTAATGGAAAAATCATACCTAATCATAACTGACAGCGGAGGAGTTCAAGAAGAAGCACCCGGATTGGGAAAACCTGTACTTGTAATGCGCAACACTACAGAACGACCCGAAGCAGTTGAAGCCGGAACGGTCATTCTGGTGGGCACAGACACTAAAAAAATTGTTACAGAAACAGAACGATTACTAAATGACAATTACCATTATGAAAAAATGGCAAAAACACACAATCCTTATGGAGATGGAAAAGCAAGCAGTAGAATTGTTGAGTTTATAAAAACAAAATAAAAATATGATGAATAGTAAGCCCGGTGTTGTAATGATTGGTTTAGGTTATATAGGCCTTCCCACAGCAGCATTAATTGCAGGGAAGGGACTTCAGGTAACCGGAGTAGACGTAAGCAAGGAAGTAGTCAATACCATCAACAAAGGTGAAATTCATATTGTAGAACCCGATCTGGATGGGTTGGTTCATCATGTTGTAAAAAAAGGTCGCCTTAAAGCATCAATAAAGCCTGTTGAAGCCGATGTGTATTTGATAGCTGTCCCCACGCCTTTTAAAGAACACCACAAACCCGATTTGAAGTATGTTGAGAGTGCAATAAATTCAATCATTCCCTATTTAAAGTCTGGAGCGCTCATTATCATTGAATCCACAAGCCCGGTGGGAACCACCGAAAAAATGCAGGAACTCATCCTTCAACAACGCCCTGAACTAAAAGGAAAGTTTTATATGGCTTATTGTCCGGAGCGTGTCCTTCCCGGTAATATTATCTATGAACTTGAACACAATGACCGTGCAATTGGTGGAATCAACGAAACCTCTACACAAAAAGCCATAACATTTTATAAGTACTTTGTTAAAGGAGAACTGCACGCCACCAATGCCCGAACAGCCGAAATGTGCAAACTGGTGGAAAATGCCTCCCGCGATGGGCAAATAGCTTTTGCCAATGAACTTTCGATGATTTGTGACAAAGCCGGCATTAATGTTTGGGAGCTCATCAACCTTGCCAACAAACACCCCCGTGTAAATATTTTACAACCCGGTACCGGAGTGGGCGGACATTGTATTGCCGTTGACCCTTGGTTTATTGTTTCTGAGTTTCCCGAAGAAAGTAAGCTGATGCGCTCAGCTCGGGAAATTAACAATTACAAAACCCAATGGGTGATTGAAAAAATTAAAAATAAAGCCCTGGCTTTTGAAATTGAAAACAAACACAAACCAATTGTAGCTTGTATGGGGATGGCTTTTAAACCCAATATCGACGATTTAAGGGAATCACCGGCAGTTTCTGTTGTTAAGGCACTGCAGCAAGAAGGCTTGCAATTATTAAAAGTGGAGCCCAACCTGCAAAACGGCCGTGCTGATGGTCTAACAGAGTATTCAGAGGCCGTCAAAAAGGCTGATATTATAGTTTTCTTAGTGGCTCACAAGGAGTTTAAAAATATAAAAACTGAAAAGCCTACTTTAGATTTTTGTGGAGTTTTAAAGGAATAAAATAACAAAAATGAATAGGCTAAAAACTTTAATAAACAAAAACTATCTTATCTACGGTAGCTCTATTGTTTTTAGCAGGGGACTGGAATATTTGGTTTTATTTTTTGCAGCCTATTATCTCACTAAAGAGGATTATGGCGAACTGGAATTTTATAAAAAAGTGATTGAGGTGGGCTCCTCTGTGCTTGCTTTCGGGTTTCCTGCTCTTATTTTAAGCTATACAAAAAGCAAGGATAGCAAAGCCCATTTCTTCTTACTTGCCATTTTATTTGTTTTAGGTCTGGGGGTTCTTTTGGGACTTTTCTTTTCATTTACTCCGTGGCTTTTTTTGGTTGTTCCTTTTGTGTTTTATGCATTGTTTTTTACAGGAGGAATAACACACTCTTATCTTCTAGTACAAAAAGGGAGTGACTATGCATCTTATTATAAGTCAATTGTTTCAGTATTATTTTATTTAATAATTTTCATATCTATTTACAGTTTTGGTGTAAAAGGAAAGGCGTTTGTTTATGTCAACTATGTCCTTTTGCCCGCACTGTTGATTTACACTTTTTTTCAGTTAAAAAATCAGCGATTTATAAGCTATAGGATAAAGAAATACTGGAGGCTGTTTAAGGGGCTCTTGTTAAGCTCATTTACATTGGTAGTGAGCAACTTTGCTAACTTGATGTTTCTCTATACTGATATTTTTTTCATAAAACTCTTGTCAAAAAATGCCAATGTGGATATTGCTAATTATAGTTTTGCATTAAATATTGCAGCCTTATTGCTTTTAATACCTATCACATTGGTGCAGGTTGATATTGAGAAACTTAAAAATAAACAAGAATATGTTTCTGAGCTTAATCGTAAAATTTTAAAACTAACAGGATTAATGGTTTTTATGCTGCTACTGCTTTACACAGGGTTGACTCAACTTATGTTCCTTGATTATCAAGAGACTCTTTTACTATTTATAATAATTTTGTTTGCAAAGACAGTACAGGCATTTTCTCCACTTTATGGAACGATGATTGTCATTAACAAAAAATTTAGAAGAAACCTAAGCA
>NZ_CAXBAN010000087.1:0-8251 GCF_963973675.1 uncultured Planktosalinus sp.
TTACAGTGATCCTCCCATCTTGCGACATCCTTTTTTGGGATATATCAAGTCCTGCTTGTATTTTAATCTGGTTGATTAATTGGGGATATTCTGCGAGTGGTATCCTGTATTGTTCTTTTAATTTTCCATCCAGTCTATAACGTACCCTGCAATGTTTTTCATAAGGCTCGAGATGTATATCACTACTATTAAACCCTCGTGCTGTTTTTAATAATTGTTCAAGAAAGTCAGCGGTGCTTAGGTCTTCATTCTGACTAGTTGATTGCCTATAGTTGTATGTCAGGTAAGAATCAATATTTTCCTTAGAATCCGGGACTAATTTTGAATTGTAGTTCAACACTACACCCAATTCATCTTGTAGTTTTTTTAAATTTTTTGTATCTGTTTTAAAAGCAACAGTAGAATCATCCTTTTCAAAAGGGATTATCCTGTAGTGGAATGCTTGATTCGAGGTTATCAATTGTTTTAGAACTATAGGTATTTCAAATTGATCCATTTTAAATAGAGTAAATTGTGTTATAGAAGCCAAACCAATGAATACTATATACACTTATAAGAAATAATGACATGCCACCCGCTAATGGAATATTTTTAAAATTCCCTGAAGAAAAATTTTTAAGTAGAAAATGAATGATCATCGTGAAAATAATTGAAAAGAAGAAAAAGTTAAGAAATGTTATTGTTGGAAAGGACACTGCAAATCCAAGAAAAAATAATATATCTCCAAGACCCATTACTTCTGAAGTAAAGTTTTTTTTCACTACTAGTTTAGCATAAAGAAAACAAAGCAGGATTATAAATCCTATAAAAATTAGATTGAGAAGTATGTTGTAAAAAAAAACTTCTGCAACTGTTGACACATAATATAAAAAGCCAGCAAGAACCATGAAAAAAGGAAACAATATGATCCATACCATACGTTCTTTAAAATCCTGGAATGCAATAATTGCAAGCACAGCCAACAAAAAAAGTTTTACGGCAATGATCATTAATCTTTTACAATTTCAATAGGATTTCCATTTTCATCAATTTCCCACACATTATAAACACCGTTGCCGTTGAAATCCACTACAGCTTCTGCTCTGACTTTAAATTCATTCATGTCGGCGCTGATAATTTCATACCTATAATTCGCAGTACCTCCTTTGTCAACGGTAAGTGGGGCTTCAAAGTTAATTTCATTAAAATCGAAGGAATATTTTGAGTGAATGTACCTGTGTTGAGTTTGTAAGTTTGAGATGTATTTTAACTGGATTTTAGCTTCTTGGGCCTTTGTTTGTGAAATTAAAGGCATAAATAAAGGAAGTGCAAGTAATAAAAGTATTCCTATTATGGCCAATACCATAAGCATTTCATTGAGTGTAAAAGCACTGATTTTCTTCATCAAAAAAAATGTTAAAAATATTAAACACAAAGTTATGAAAATATTGATAATAGTATTTTATTTGTGGAGTAAACTTTCAAACTTTCCAATAATGGTAAATATTTGCCAATTAGATTATTCTCGAATAATGAAAAATTTTCAATTTTTTCTCTTATTTTTTCTATCAACAATAGGTTCAAAGAATAAATCATCAATTTTAAAAAATATGAAGCTAATTCTCATTTCATTCCTTCTGTTTCCTTGTTATTTATTAGTGGGCCAAATCACCTATACAGATGATAATGTCTTTTATGATATTCTACCCGGAGATAATTTTTTTTCAACTCCTGATGTAACGGCTTTTCAGAAACATAATATGTTACCTGTAAATCTTTATACTGGTAGGGTCAATATTGACTTACCTCTTTATTCTGTAACAGACGGAAATATTAATGTTCCAATTAGTATCTCCTATAACTCTGGAGGAGTGAAGGTAGATGACATTGCATCCAACGTTGGACTTGGTTGGAACTTAAACGCATCAGGGAGTGTTGTGCGCATCATTAAAGATATTGATGATCATGAGATGGGATACGCCACTTTTGGTGAAATAGATTGGGACTATGGTGTCATAAATTATTATTACCCTTCGATAAAAGGATATTTTAGGGATTATGATGACTTTATACAAACTGGACCAACTGGACATAGCCTATATCAAGGTTATGAGCTTATGGCTAAAGAAGATGCCGCACCAGATTTATTTATGGCAAATGCGCCTGGGTTTTCTTCCAAATTTATTCTTGAGAAAGTGACAAATGGTTTTGATATTTTACCCATTGATGGTTCGGGTGTTATTAGTGAATCGCTTATAACCCGCACCAGTGACGGCACACAGAGTTTGGGATTTACTTTTGGAGAGCTTGGGTTTACAAATGGGTTTTGCGGTATTCCTTCAACTGAAAACTGGTTGGATATGAGAGGATACACTGATTATAAAGAATTTAAGCTAATTAACACTAATGGGTTAAAGTATCGTTTCTCACTAAAGGACATTTACGAAACCATGCCGAGAAGATGGACTTATGGATGTTTTACTGGGGGTAACACGATGTTTCGATCACATAAAATTGATGTTTCGGCTTGGCATTTAACCTCCATAGCTGATCCTTCGACTAATGCCTATGTGTCATTTGACTATGAGCAGTATTCAAAACCTACCATTCAATATCAAAAATCAATTATCGAAACGTCCTTAATTCATGATGCGGATCCTGAATCAACAGATCCGGTATTTGGACACATTCCTTTATTTAATAGCTATTTCAATAGCAGTAACAACCAATTGGATGAAAAATTTTTCAAGTCTCAATTGAACTATCTAAAACAAACTAAGGCCAATCGATTGACAAAAATAAACTTCAGTGGAGGCGAAGTTGAATTTATTTACAATCATATCAGGCAGGATACTAACGAAGAAAAGGCTTTGACAGAAATACGAGTTAAGGATGAATTTGATAATGTTGTTACTAAGTTTGTTTTTCACTATTCTTATTTTCTTTCAAAAGAGGGATGTAATGAGCCTCGATGCAAACGACTTAAGCTTAATAAGGTTGAGCAAATAGGAAACGATGGGGGTTCTTTCGACCTATATAGTTTTGAATATGATTATACGAATCCACTTCCGAAGGTGCACTCGCTGCAGCAAGATTTCTTGGGGTACTACAACAATAATGGAGTAGTAACACCAGACTACGAGTCGGTAATATCCAAGAAGCCAACATTATATTATCATAAAGATAAAGGGAAGAATTCAATCTTGCCTTTTCAGTTAGCAGGGGGTTTTACTAAAACAATTTCTGGAGATTTCTCATTACAATCAAATAATTTCTCGCTCTCCGGTCTTCTCACTAAAGTAGAATATGCAACTAAAGGGAAGAGTGAGTTTGAATATGAGACTCACACTTTTAATTTGTTAGGAAATCAGTACATCGCAGGAGGTGCTCGAATTAAGAAACAGAAGTTAACAGATGGACAAGGTGATTTAAAGGTATTTGACTACGAATATTTGGACGATCAGAACAATCCATCCGGATATATTAATAAGATGCCGGTGTATGGTTACCCTCTAGCTTGGGATCAAGATAAACCAAGCAATAATGTTTCTTTTGTCGTTTATGATAAGAATCGAACAGCATTAGAGATTACTAATGGTAGTTTTGTGGGATATTCTCAGGTGAAAGAAATTCAACAAGGGGCGGGTTACAAAGTACATAAATACTTTTCTCCTCAACATTTCCCCAATGAAGATGAGGTTTATCAAAGTGGAGGTTGTGCCTGTGCGTATAATCCTTCACTTGCTGCTGCGGGTTTAAATTTTCTTCGAAATAATAGTGCATTCCCTTCATCCCATTATGTAGATAATGATATTTTACGAGGAATGCCCTCACAATTGAAAGTTTATAATCAGTCGGACAATCTCTTACAGAAAATTGATTTCACATATCTACGTGATATTTTTAATACGATAAACTTTACCTACAGAGATAAAATAAGTACCTACGGTGGAATGGATGGAACTTCCCCTGAGTATCAGTGGGAGTTGTATCATACCTCAAAATTGAATATAGAAAGAAAGCTTTTGATTGAAGAAGAACAAACAGACTACTATGGCTCACAATCCAAAACCATATCTAAAACTTATGATTATGACTCATCAAGGCCTCTACTAATAGAACAAAAATTGGTAGATGAGAATCTAATTGAACTAAAAACAAATTTCTTCTATCCTGATGATTCGGAGGTGAGTAATCTGCCCTACATGTCCAATTTACGTAGCCAGAATCGTTACACTGAAAGAATAAAAGAAAAAAAATTTCGGGATAATCTCCTTTTATACACCGGATTAAAAGGTTATGCTCATTTTGGAAATGGACTTTTTGACACAAAAACAAGTTTAAACTCCAAGGGCGCATTCACTCCAGAAGAGCGTCAAATTATTGATCAACGAGATGGATCTGGAAATATAAAAGAGTATCACAATAAAGATGGTATTTATTATTCAATCCTTTGGGGGTATAATAATATGTATCCTGTTGCTCTTATTAAGAACAAACGATACGACGATTTACCACAGACACTAGTCTATCAGATATTATCGCTCACCAATGTGGAAGATGAACCAGGGTTGATTTCTAGACTACAAGAATTGAGGGATCATCCAACAATGACAGATGTTGAGATAGTTACTTATACCTATCGAAGGCTTATTGGTATTAATACGATTACCGATGAGCGGGGTTATACAACCTATTACGAGTACGATGAGTTTAATCGTTTAAAACACGTTAAAGACAGAGAAGGCAACATCCTTTCCCAGTACCAATACAACTATAAAAACAACTAAATCCAAAACACTTTAATCGAAATAAAAATGAAGAAATTAATACCCCTCTTGTTGTTTTTGCCGCTCAGTGTTTTTACTCAAACCACCACAGAAAACTATATCAAAAACACCATTTATAAGATACCCACCCAAAACAGCATCACCAACCCCAGCGCTGCGCAAGCAAATATAAATATTCAATATTTTGACGGTCTAGGTCGCCCCAAACAACAAATTGCCCACAAACAATCTGCCACCGGAAAAGACATCGTCACCCATTTTGAATATGACGACCTGGGCAGACAAACCAATGAGTTTTTACCTTATGCCACCTCCAATACCTCTCTTAATTTTAGAACCACTGCTGCTAGTAATGTATATGTTTTTTACAATACCCCATATTATGAAAACACCACCAACCCATACAGCGAAACCTTTTTTGAAGCCTCACCCCTCAACCGCACCATGAAAATAGGTGCCCCAGGCAATACCTGGAAAGGCAATCCAAACAACAACAACGACAAAACCATCAAGTTTGAATACAAAACCAATACTACAAATGAGGTAAAACGCTTTACTGCCACCACCCACCCAACCACCTTTGAACCCACTTTTTCAAGTCAAGGCACTTATGCCCCTAACCAGCTGTTTGTTACCATCACCAAAGATGAAAACTGGACACAAGGCAATATGCATACCACCCGTGAATACAAAGACAAACTGGGCAGGGTAGTTTTAAAACGCACTTATGGGGATTCACAAGCAAGAACCATTGACCCCAATACCGTGACGCCACATGACACTTATTATGTTCATGATGAGTATGGCAACCTCACTTATGTGTTGCCCCCGCTGCTTGACAAAAACAATGTAACCCAAGCAGTACTCGATGATCTGGGGTATCAATACCAATATGACCACCGCAATAGGCTGGTAGAAAAAAAACTGCCAGGTAAAGACCGGGAATATATCGTTTATGATAAGTTAGACAGACCTGTTCTTTCCCAAGACAAAAACCTAAGGGATCAAGGAAAATGGTTATTTACTAAGTATGACGTTTTTGGTAGAGTGGCTTATACAGGAATTTTTAATTCACCTAATTCCAGACTTGCATTACAGTCTACCCTTGATTCACAAAATACCCTATTTGAAATCCGTGAAACTTCTCCGATTACTATAAATGGAACAAATCTTTATTATTCCAATCTATCATTTCCAAATAATAATATAGATGTTTTTACAGTAAATTATTATGACACTTATGTTGATCACGCAGGCCTTACATTGCCTGCCTCTACTTTTGGTGTTAACAGGACACAAAACACACAAGGTCTTCCTACGGTTAATAAAGTCAGGGCTTTAGGAACATCTGATTGGATAACTACCTTAAGTACTTATGATGAAAATGGGAGGATGATTTATACTGATTCAAAAAATGAGCATTTAGACTCAAGAGATATCACAAGGTTAAAATTGGATTTTACAGGCAAAGTCGAAGAGACTCTTACTAGCCATATAAAAACTGGAAACACTACGATTAATATTCGTGATTATTATCATTATGATCATTCTAACAGATTAAAAACCCACAAACAAAAAATTGACAATGAGCCTGTACAACTCATTAATGAAAATTTTTATGATGAGCTAGGGCAGCTTCACAGAAAAGATGTTGGTGGTGAAACAGTGCTAGATGGTTATACTGACATAGTGAATATAGATGTTACTTTTGATGGAAGCATAACCCATGGTTCCAATGACTGGTACTGGCCTTCTCGATTAAAAACCAAAGGAACTATAGTTGAAGATGGAGGTATCTCGTTTAAACTTGTTGGCAATAACAACCACGTAAGAGTTGGTTTATTAAAACCTCAAAATAGCAATTCTTCAAATGACTACCTGGATTATGGGTTTTACCTTCAGTACATTAGTTCAACCAATACATATAGGGTTAACATAATAAACAACGGGAGCCTTCAAAGTACATCTTATACCTATTCTCCTGGCAATACTTTTAAAGTAGAAAGGCTAAATAATCAAGTGAACTATTTTAGAAATGGAAGTCTCATTTCAACAGTATCTTATGTTGGTAATGAAGAAACGCTAACAGGTAAGGTTGCCTTTTCAGGACCAGGAGGAAGTATAGAAAATGTTTTTCTTTATGGCCCCAATATTAATAAAAAACTTCAAAATGTAAACTACAAATACAATGTTAGAGGTTGGTTGACAGATATCAACAATATTGAAACTTTTGGGCTAGGAAAAAGTACAGATTTATTTCATTTTAAGATAAATTACAATAACCCTATAGTGGGTAGCGCGGGTAATCCAGGATTAGCAAAACCTTTGTTTAACGGAAACATAACGCAAACCACATGGAGGACAGCAAACCAGGATACCCAAAAAAGGTCATATGGGTATAAATATGATTGGTTAAACAGGTTAAAAGCGGCTTACAGCAGAAAGGGGAGCGATTTAAATACCGAGGATTTTCATTCAGTCAACGATGTAAACTATGATTTAAATGGAAATATCACATCTTTGTCAAGGGATGGCTTTATTGAAGGGGTCAATTTTCCTTTGACTTGGGACGACTTATTTTATTCTTATCAAGGAAACCAGTTAGTTTCTGTGACTGATTTTAGTAATAATGAAGCAGGATATAGTGGTAAACCTGATCCAAACTCACCTTTAAGAACGGCTGAATATACTTATGATGCAAACGGGAATTTAAAATCAGACACCGGTAAAAATATTGTGAATATTAGTTATAACCATTTAAATTTACCTGTTACTATTACCATTTTGGATGAAAATCAACAAGGTGGATATATCTCCTATGTTTATGATGCTACCGGTGTGAAACTTTCCAAAACTTTTACCCCTACTGGTATAAACCCTAATGGCATAGAAACTCAATATGCAGGCAATTTTATTTATGAAAAATCAATTACCGGTGAGGTTACTCTTCATTTTTTTGGACAGCCCGAGGGGTACGTAATTCCAGTAGAAGGGAGTGACCGTTCAGTAAAAGGTTTTGACGCAGGATCAGGAACTACTACATACTCAAGCTACAGTTATGTCTTTCAATACAAAGACCATTTGGGCAATGTGCGACTGTCCTACTCGGACAGTGATTTAAACGGGACTATCGACCCAACGACCGAGATTTTAAGCGAGTCGAACTACTATCCATTCGGATTATTGCAAAAAGGCTACAACAATGTAGTAAGTTCAAACGCAAATTCTACCGCAGAGAAGTATAAATTCGGCGGTAAAGAACTGCAAAGCGAGTTCGGTGTTGAAATGTATGATTTTGGGGCGAGGAATTATGACCCTGCTCTTGGTAGGTGGATGAACATTGACCCCTTAGCAGAGCAGATGAGAAGGCATAGCCCGTATAATTATGCTTTTGATAATCCCGTTTATTTTATCGACCCGGACGGGATGATGCCTTTTGGAAGTAATTGTGATGGTTGTCCTCCCCTTGAGAGGGCTAAAAA
>NZ_CAXBAN010000088.1:0-8244 GCF_963973675.1 uncultured Planktosalinus sp.
TGATCTTCTTGATAAACGAAAAAAATCGTAAACGGTGTGAGGTTTTCCTTTTACATCGCCAAGCGGTATTTATTTTCCAAAAGCAGTAACAATGCCATTAATATTATTACCGTTATTGCAGCAACAGGTGTTGTTGTGGGTGCAATGTCATTATTTATTGTTCTTTCAGGTTTTTCCGGATTAAAAGATTTTAGCCTCCAGTTTAGTTCTGTTTTTGATTCAGACTTAAAAGTATTTCCTGAAAACGGAAAAATCATTCAAATAACTCCAAAGCAAGAAAATCAATTAAATGAAATTGCCGGAATTGTGGCTTACTCAAAAATTATCGAGGAGCGCGTTTTTTTAACCTTCAAGGGGAAAAACTTTATTGCCAATATTAAAGGTGTAGACAGGCATTTTCAAAGTGTAAATTCAATTGACAGTACTTTAATTGTAGGTGGGTGGATGCAAAACCCAAATGAATCAGTTGTTGGAAATGAAATATCAAGAATATTGAGTTTAGGGGTTTACGACTATTCAGACCTGTTGGATGTTTACGTTCCAAAACCAGGAACAGGACAAATTACAGACCCCAACCAGGCATTCAATAAGACCAAAGTTGTGGTTTCTGGGATTTATCACGTCAATGAAGAGCTTAATTCAAAGTATGTTTTTACTAGTCTGGATTTAGCCAAAAACCTGCTTGCCTATTCCGATGAAGAGTTTAGTTCGATTGAAATTAAATTAACTCCTGAAACCAATGAAGAAGAATTAATAGCTCAGTTGGGTAACATTCTTAATCAACCGCTTATTTTTAAGAACAGGTTACAGCAAAACGATGCCTTGTATAAAATGCTAAATACCGAAAATCTAGCAGTATATTTGATTTTCACACTAGTGCTAATTATTGCTGTATTTAATATCATTGCTAGTATAATAATGATTATTTTGGACAAGAAGCACAACATCAAGACTTTAAAACATCTGGGGAGTACAATTCAAGAAATACGCAGAATATTTTACATTCAAGGGGTTTTTATGACTGTTTTAGGTGGTGTTTTAGGTATTATTTTGGGAATCATCATTGTACTTCTACAGCTTCAGTTTGACCTCATAATGATTACATCAACCCTTCCATACCCGATAAAGTTGGAATTCACAAACGTGTTGATTGTTTTAATAACAATTTTTGTTTTAGGGGTATTGGCTTCAAAAATTGCAGCAAGTCGTGTGAAAAACAGTTTGATTTCTTAAGAAAAATCATAATCATAAAAAGTTTCGAGTGCTTCTTCAAAAACTTCAAATACTGAAGAGGCATCATCACTGGTTACCATTTTCATTCGGTATTCCTTAAAGTTTGGAATTCCTTTAAAATAATTGGTGTAGTGCCTTCTTGTTTCAAAAACACCCAGCTTTTCTCCTTTCCAGTCAATCGCCATTTGCAAATGCCTCCTTGCGGCATCAACACGCTCTTCCATGGTGGGCGGTGCTATATGGATCCCTGTTTCAAAGTAATGTTTAACTTCCCTAAAAAACCAAGGGTAACCAATACTTGCTCTCCCAATCATAGCGCCGTCTAAACCGTATTGGTCACGCATTTCCATAGCGCGCTCAGGGGTGTCGACGTCTCCATTTCCAAAAACAGGAATGTGCATTCGGGGATTGTTTTTAACTTTAGCTATCGGCGCCCAGTCTGCATCCCCTTTGTACATTTGTGCACGGGTTCTTCCGTGAATGGAAATTGCTTTACAGCCTACATCCTGAAGTCTTTCGGATACTTCAACGATTTTGATGGAGTTTTCATCCCAACCAAGTCTCGTTTTCACAGTAATTGGTAGGTTTGTGTGTTTTACCATCGCTTCAGTGAGCGAAACCATCAGGTCGATGTCTTTTAATATTCCGGCCCCGGCTCCTTTTGAAACTACTTTTTTAACAGGGCATCCAAAATTAATATCAATTATATCAGGACCTGAAGCCTCTACGATTTCAACTGATTGAAGCATGGATTCAAGGTTAGCACCAAAAATCTGTATACCAACTGGCCGTTCTTTTTCGTAAATATCCAGCTTCATTACACTTTTGGCCGCATCTCTAATTAGGCCTTCACTGGAAATAAATTCTGTAAACACCACATCTGCTCCTTGCTCTTTACACAACGCCCTGAATGGTGGATCACTAACATCCTCCATGGGTGCCAAAAGCAAAGGAAACTCACCAACATCTAAATCGCCAATTTTTGCCATGGTTTAAATTTGGCCGTAAAGGTAAATGTTTTAGATGAAAATTAAACAACTGAAGTTAAGTTAGTCAATGCGATTGCGCTCGTCATTATCAATTTTTCTGGAAGTCTCATTAAGATTAAAGTTTCCAAAATTGTATACAAACCCAAGTTGAATATATTGAGTTTCAAGCTGGGCATAATAACTATGTTTTTGGTTTAAGTAGTTTGTTTGAAGTTTTCGGTTTGTGGTATCAAATATGTCATTTGCAGAAAGTGATACAGAGGCTTTATTGTTCCATAAGCTTTTTCTTAAGCCCAGAGAAACTGTTGTAAAGGAGTCCATTTGATAAGTACCGGCTACAATTCCGGTTAGGTGAACTAAAGATAAGTTACCTGTAAATGTTCTGTCTTTAGACAGGGTAAAGCCATTGTAAATTTGTATGAAAAAACCATCCGTTTTTAAGGTTACTTCTTCATTGTTGCTTTCTAAAGCAAGAAAAGAGTTTTCTTCGTGAAATAAAGAAAAATAATTGCTGTAAAACCACCACGGCCTGATAGAGGTTGCATACGAGAAATTAAGCCCGTAGCCTTTGCGAGCTTCCATGTTTGCTGATACTGAGTTTAAAAATCTGTTAGGGTTGTTTTGGAATGCTAAAACTTCAATGTCGTCTTGTGTGGTTCTATAGTAAAGTTCAAAATCAAAAGTGCCTTCTATAAGGTATGAAATGCTGTATCTATCTGTAATCGATGGTTTTAAGTGAGGATTACCGGAAGTAAAATTATTTTCATTTATGTAATATCTAAATGGATTTAAAAGATCATAATTGGGCCTGGTAATGCTTTTATTGTAAGCCAAAGTAACGCTGTGGTTTCCATTAGGTGAGTAGTTTAATGAAATGTTTGGAAATAGTTCAAAATAATCTTTTTTGTTGTTTTGGTTTAAAGCAATCGAGTTTCCTTCAGTTTCTGTTTGTTCTCCTCTAATGCTGAACAAAACCCGCCATTTATCCCAATTTTTTTTCAATCCAAGATATCCTGCCAATATCTTTTCATTATAGTCAAACTTGTCTGATTGAAAGCTATTATTTTGAGTTGAGTTATTCTGAATATTAAAGAAATCTATTCTGCTTTTTGAAAATATATTTGATGTTTTTAGACCTGTTTCTAAATTAAGGCCAAACACTATTGTTTCAAAATCAAGTTGGCCAACAACAATATTAATTTCTTGGTTAGAATCTGTTGAAAAGCTGTTTTGGTTTAATAAAATTCCGTTTGGTGAAAAATAATTTGAGTTTAATGCCTGTAATTTGCTGTGGTCAAAGTTTGTATAATGCATGTTTGCCGAAAGCTTTGTGACCTTATCGTTAAAATTGTGGTCCATTGACAAATCAAATGCAAGATTCATCTTATTACCATTCAACTTACTTGATGTTTTAAATATTGAGTCTACTTGCTTTTCCGGGTTGAAAATGGTTGCCAATTCGTAATTATCATACTTCAAATTGGGTTCGATAGATGTGAAACCGGTTAAGTTTAAAGTTGTTTTAGGACTCAGGTAATAATCTAAAGATGCGTTTAAATTATGAATGTCTTTCCGTGTGATTCTCTGAAAGTCTGAATCCCAAACTGAATTTACAGTCATATCAGGTTCAAAAAATGTGATTTCACCTTGGTCATTCTTATGCTCTTTTCTTTTGCTATAACTATAATCAACAAATAAGTTGATCACTTCATTTTTGAAAAAATGGCTGCTGCCAAATTTATATTTTGGAAAAATGGCTTGCGTATAGTTTGCCGAAACATTTCCCTTATAGCCGGGAAGGATATTTTTGCTGGTAACAATGTTCAAAATCATTCCGCTGTCTGCGTCATATTTTGCAGAAGGGTTTGTTATGACTTCTACACTACTCACGTTAGTTCCCGAAAAGCTCTCCAATAAACTTTTTAACTCTTCTGAATTTAAGTTTACCTTACGATCATTGATATAGACTGTTGCGGGTTGGTTTTTTATAGTTATGCTGTTTTGTTGAAGAATAACCCCTGGGGTTTTGCTTAAAATTTCCCAGGTACTTCCAGAAGAAACCGAACTATTTTCTACATTGAAAATTAATTTATCGGGGGTTCTTTGAATGATGGGTTTATGTACATTTAATGTAACCTCACTCAGACCCTCTGAGCCTTCGGTTAAAACAAGTGTTCCTAGATCTTGATTACTCTCTATATCTACATCAAAAGCAAACTCTTTAAAACCTATAAATCGTGCTTTGAATATGTATGACCCCTTTGGAATGTTTTTGATTAAAAATATACCGTTTTCCTCTGTTGCTGTTCCTGAAAAAAAAGTTGAATCTGTTTTTTTAAGCAAAAGAATGTTAACAAATGAAATAGGGTCATTTTCATGGTTTAATACCTTGCCACTCAAGGTGTACTCTTGAGAGTATAGAGTACACATCGTCAGAAGAAAAAAAATTAATGTTTTAGTCATTATATTTTCCAAACGTTTGGGAGTCCTTACAAAAATTAATCGTTGTTTGGGGAAAACTAATAGCGGCATTTTAATACCCTACAAATTTGTTAAAAAATTCCCAATAAACAACGACAAATGGCGTTTTTTTTTGTTAAATGACAATCAACCGGTTTAAAATTGATTTTATACATAGATGAAGGGTAAAACAATTATATTTGCAGCTTGATAAAGTAGGCAGCAACAATTTGTATGAAAAACATAAGAAACTTTTGCATTATTGCACATATTGATCATGGTAAAAGCACGCTTGCAGACAGGCTTTTAGATGCCACCGGGTCTGTAACCACAAGGGAAAAACAGGAGCAATTACTAGACAGTATGGATTTGGAACGTGAGCGAGGAATCACAATTAAAAGTCATGCCATACAAATGGAGTACGAATTTGAAGGTGAAAAATATATTTTAAACCTCATTGATACACCGGGTCATGTTGATTTTTCATATGAAGTTTCAAGATCAATTGCTGCATGTGAAGGAGCTTTGCTAGTTGTAGACGCGGCGCAAAGTATCCAGGCACAAACTATTTCAAATTTATACCTGGCCCTTGAAAACGATTTGGAAATTATTCCGGTTTTAAATAAAGTTGATTTACCAAGCGCCAACCCAGAAGAGGTTACAGATGATATTGTTGATCTTCTTGGTTGCAGCCACGAGGATGTTATTCCTGCAAGCGCAAAAACAGGGTTGGGGATTGAAGAAATCCTAGCTGCCATTATTCGAAAAGTTCCTTCACCCAAAGGAAGTGAAGACGAGCCTCTGCAGGCCATGATTTTCGATTCTGTATACAACCCTTTTAGGGGAGTTGAAACAATATTCAGGGTAATCAACGGAAGTATTAAAAAGGGCCAAAAAATAAAATTTGTTGCAACAGGAAAAACCTATGATGCTGATGAGGTGGGCACCTTAAAGCTAAAACAACAGCCTAAAAAAGAAATTAAGGCAGGCGATGTGGGCTATCTAATAACCGGCATTAAAGACGCCCGAGAGGTAAAAGTGGGTGATACCATCACTGACGCTGCAAATCCAACTAAAAACCCAATTTCTGGGTTTGAAGATGTTAAGCCCATGGTTTTTGCCGGTATTTATCCCGTTGACACGGAAGAATATGAAGAGCTCAGATCTTCCATGGAAAAATTACAGCTCAACGATGCCTCGTTGGTTTTTATTCCTGAAAGTTCTGCTGCATTAGGGTTTGGATTTAGATGTGGGTTTTTGGGAATGTTGCACCTTGAAATCATTCAAGAGCGATTAGAACGCGAATTTGACATGACGGTGATTACAACCGTGCCCAATGTTTCCTACCATGCTTTTTCTACAAAAAATCCAACTGAAATAATTGTTGTTAACAACCCTTCAGATTTACCCGACCCCTCAAGTTTAGATCGAGTTGAAGAACCTTACATTAAGGCAACAATCATCACAAAGGCAGATTTTGTTGGAAATGTGATGTCCCTTTGTATTGAAAAAAGAGGAATGATTACCAATCAAACCTATTTGACCCCAGAGCGTGTTGAATTGACTTTTGATATGCCATTGGCTGAAATTGTTTTTGATTTTTATGACCGCCTAAAAACAGTTTCAAAAGGCTATGCCTCTTTTGACTATTCCCCTATTGGAATGAGAAGCTCAAAGTTAGTGCGTGTTGACATCTTATTAAACGCACAAACAGTTGATGCTTTATCTTCATTAATTCACGTTGATAATGCCCACAATATTGGCAAAAAAATGTGTGAAAAACTAAAAGAGCTTATCCCAAGACAGCAATTTGATATTCCAATTCAGGCGGCCATAGGTTCAAAAATAATTGCTCGAGAAACGATTAAAGCGCTTCGCAAAGACGTAACGGCAAAATGTTATGGAGGTGATATTTCCCGTAAGCGAAAACTACTTGAAAAGCAGAAAAAGGGTAAAAAACGAATGCGCCAAGTGGGAAATGTTGAAATCCCGCAACAAGCTTTCATGGCGGTTTTGAAGTTAAATGATTAATTGCAGCTTACGCCTTCATTGATTAAACCTTCAAGGTAAATAGCATAACTTACACCTGTGTCTTCGCCATTAACAGAAGCATTTCCGTTATTTTCTTTGCAAAGATCAAACGATGTTGTAAGTTCTGAACTACACCTTCTGCACTCTGGTGTGTCATCACTTTTACAAGAAATGAAAAAAAGAAATGATAGTCCCGTAAGTAATAAGGTTTGTTTCATTTAAAAAAATTTAGCATCAAATATATACAACGTTAATCAAAGATACTTTCGTGTGAAGAACTATTTGTTAAAAATCACCTAATTCAAGCTGTTTGATTTACAAAAATGAAAGGCATTTCTTAATTTGCAACAATTTTAAAAAAAGAATATGACAATTTATCCTGTAGAAGCCGGAAATTTTAAGCTTGACGGAGGTGCTATGTTTGGTGTAGTTCCTAAATCCCTTTGGAACAAAACCAATCCGGCAGACGGAAACAACATGATTGACATTGCGGCACGATGCCTGTTGATTGAAGACGGAAATAACCTTATTTTGATTGATAACGGAATGGGGGACAAGCAGAGCGATAAGTTTTTTGGTTATTATTATCGTTGGGGAGATTTCAACCTTGATGATTCTTTAAAAAGCCTCGGCTTTCACAAAGACGATATTACAGACGTGTTTCTAACGCACTTACACTTTGACCATTGTGGTGGTAGTGTAGTATGGAATAAAGACCGCACCGGTTATGAACCTGCTTTTAAAAATGCTAAATTTTGGAGCAATGAAAACCATTGGAATTGGGCTACAAATCCCAACCCTCGTGAAAAAGCATCGTTTTTAAAAGAAAACATTTTACCAATTCAGAAAAGCGGTCAGCTTAACTTTATTCAACAAACTGGAGGGTCTATTCAAAACACAACAGAGCTGGATTTTGGTGTCTTTTTTGCAGACGGTCACACCGAAAAGCAAATGATACCGATGATGCACTACAAGGGTAAAACGCTCTGTTTTATGGCTGATTTATTACCCACTGCGGGACATATTCCATTGCCTTTTGTAATGGGCTATGATACAAGACCCCTTTTAACACTAGACGAAAAAGAACAATTTTTAAATCTTGCAGCTGATGAAAATTTTTACTTATTTCTTGAGCACGATGCTCATCAGGAAATAATCACAGTAGAACAAACCGAAAAAGGCGTGAGACTCAAAGAACGGTTTTCTTTTAATGAACTTTTTAACTCTTAATTATGCAATTTTTTAAATCAATTGCCTTTTCAATACTGGCATTATCATTTGTGGCTTGTGGCGGAACGTCAGCTATAGTTTCAACACCTATTACAAACATTGACCAACTTCCTCTTAAAGTTCAAGAACTTTCAGAAAATGAATTAAAAACCTGGTGGCAAAAAGATCTAATTCTTGACACAATACCCGGAATGAGTGTAGAGCGCACTTACAATGAAATTATCAAAAAAAGAAAGGGTCAAAAAGTTATAGTTGGCGTTATTGATAGTGGAATTGACATTGAACATGAGGACTTAAAAAG
>NZ_CAXBAN010000089.1:0-8219 GCF_963973675.1 uncultured Planktosalinus sp.
ACATGGAAACGCCCGTAGGAGAGGTAAGAAATCAGAATATGCTACCCAGTTAATGGAAAAGCAAAAAGCCAAGTATACTTATGGTATTCTTGAGCGTCAGTTTAGAGGGTTGTTTAAAAAAGCAACTGCTGCTGACGGAATTACAGGTGATGTATTACTTCAACTATGTGAATCCAGATTAGACAATGTAGTATACAGAATGGGCATTGCTCCTTCAAGAAGTGCTGCACGTCAGTTGGTTTCACACCGTCACATTTTGGTAAATGGAGAGAAAGTAAATATCCCTTCATACCACGTTAAACCCGGTGATGTTGTTGCAGTCAGAGAGAAATCAAAGTCTCTTGAAGCCATTTCAAACTCTCTTTCCAATGCATCACACCCTTATGAGTGGATAAACTGGAACAATGATAAAATGGAAGGTACCTTTGTTTCTACTCCGGAAAGAATTCAAATCCCTGAAAATATCAATACACAATTCATCGTTGAATTATACTCTAAATAATAAATCTTAGGAATCACAAACATGGCAATACTAAATTTTCAGAAGCCCGATAAAGTTATAATGATCAATTCAACCGATTTTGAGGGGAAGTTCGAATTTCGACCCCTTGAACCCGGATATGGTTTGACCGTTGGTAACGCGCTTAGAAGAGTACTATTATCCTCCTTAGAAGGTTTTGCTATCACATCCATCAGAATAGAAGGAGTTGATCACGAATTTTCAACCATTTCAGGAGTAGTAGAAGATGTAACAGAAATTATTCTTGGATTAAAACAAGTGCGTTTCAAGCGTCAAATTGACGAAATAGATAATGAAACTGTAACAATGTCAATCACTGGTAAGGATCAAATTACTGCAGGTGACTTCCAAAAGTTTATTTCAGGATTTCAAATATTAAACCCTGATTTAGTTATTTGTAATTTGGATGCTAAAGTGAATCTGAATATGGAAATGACCATTGAAAAAGGTAGAGGATATGTGCCTGCTGAAGAAAACAAAAAAGCAAATGCACCCCTTGGTACTATCTTTACAGATTCTATCTACACACCGATCAAAAATGTTAAGTATAGCATTGAAAATTTCCGTGTAGAACAAAAAACAGATTACGAAAAGCTGGTTTTTGAAATCGTTTCAGACGGTTCTATCCATCCAAAAGATGCCTTGACCGAAGCAGCAAAAACATTGATTCACCACTTTATGTTGTTCAGTGATGAGCGTATTACCCTTGAGGCTGATGAGATTGCTCAAACTGAAACTTATGATGAAGAGTCTTTGCATATGCGTCAGTTGTTAAAAACCAAATTGGTTGATATGGACTTATCAGTAAGAGCATTAAACTGCTTGAAAGCTGCCGAAGTTGACACCCTTGGAGATTTGGTTTCTTATAACAAAAACGACTTGATGAAATTCAGAAACTTTGGTAAAAAATCATTAACTGAATTAGAAGAGTTAGTAAATGTAAAAGGTCTGACCTTTGGAATGGATCTTTCAAAATATAAATTAGACAGAGATTAATTAAGACTTGAGATTTGAGACCTGAGATGAGAGACTTTACTCACCACTCACCACTCACCTCTAATAACTAAGAAAATGAGACACGGAAAAAAAATAAATCATTTAGGGAGAAAGACAGCACACAGAAAATCGATGTTGGCTAACATGGCTTGTTCCCTAATTGAACATAAAAGAATTAACACAACAGTTGCCAAAGCCAAAGCGTTGAAGCAATTTGTAGAACCTTTGGTTACCAAATCAAAAGAAGACACCACGCACAACAGACGTATTGTTTACAGCAGACTGCGTCAAAAAGAAGCAGTAGCTGAACTTTTCAGGGAAGTTGCTGTTAAAGTTGCTGACCGCCCGGGAGGTTATACCAGAATCATCAAATTGGGTAACCGCTTAGGTGATAATGCTGATATGGCAATGATTGAGCTGGTTGACTTCAACGAGGTTTACAATGCAAACAAACCTGCGAAGAAAAAATCAACCCGTCGTGCCGGAAAAGGTAAGAAAGCTGAAGAACCAGCTGCTAAAGCTGCTCCAGCTGAAAAAACTGAAGAAGTGACCCCGGAAACAAAAGCTCCTGAGGCTTCAGAGGATAACAAGCAAGATGAAACAAAAAATGAAAAAGAATAAATTTTTAATTTCATTTTAAATACACAAGGGATAAACTTTCAAGGTTTATCCCTTTTTTTATATATTTTTGCATCCTAGTATCAACAACACAACTTGTAATTTACAATGAAGTATAAAACTAGAAAAAAAGCCATTATCTTACTTGCAGACGGAACTATTTTTCATGGAAAAGCCGTGGGAGGAAAAGAAGGCAGTGCCTTTGGTGAAGTATGTTTTAACACCGGAATGACCGGCTATCAGGAGATTTTTACAGACCCTTCCTACTTTGGACAGTTGATGGTTACCACCAATGCCCACATCGGTAATTATGGTGCCAACAAAAACGAAGTAGAATCTGAAGGCATTAAAATTGCCGGATTGATTTGTCGTAATTTTAGTTATGACTATTCACGTGATGATGCCGATGCCTCTCTTGAAGAGTTTTTAGAAAGCAATAGTCTTTTAGCAATTTCAGATGTAGATACGCGTGCTTTGGTAAGCTACATTCGTGACAACGGTGCAATGAATGCCGTGATTTCAACTGATGTGGACAACATTGAAGGGTTAAAAAAACAACTGAAAGATGTTCCGGATATGAACGGACTTGAGTTGGCTTCAAAAGTTTCAACCAAAGAGACTTACTTTTTTGGAAATGAAAGTGCGACTTATAAAATTGCTGCTCTTGACATTGGTATCAAAAAAAATATCTTACGCAATCTTGCGGAAAGGGATTGCTATATCAAGGTGTTTCCATACAACGCCACTTTTGAAGAAATGGCTTCTTTTGAACCGGACGGTTATTTTTTATCAAACGGACCCGGTGACCCCCAACCGTTAAGCAATGCAATAAAAGTAGCTCAACAAATTATTGAAAAGAACGTTCCTCTCTTTGGAATTTGTCTTGGGCATCAAGTGATTGCTTTAGCAAATGGAATTACAACTTACAAAATGCATCACGGTCACAGGGGGATTAATCATCCTGTAATGAACCTCGTTTCGGGAAAAGGAGAAATCACTTCCCAAAATCACGGTTTTGCCATCAATAAGGAAGAAACGGAAAACCACCCTGACATAGAAATTACCCACCTGCATTTGAATGACCACACTGTTGCAGGAATTAAAATGAAAAGCAAAAACTGTTTCTCGGTGCAGTACCATCCTGAAGCCAGTCCCGGTCCACATGATGCAAGTTACCTATTCGATCAATTCATAGAGAATATTCAAAATAATTAACTTTTAGAGGAGCAAGATTTTGTGACTCAACAAATCAAATAATAAAAATATATGAGCCTAATCGTTGACATCCACGCCCGCCAAATTTTTGATTCCAGGGGTAACCCAACTATTGAAGTTGATGTAATCACTGAAAGCGGTATCTTAGGAAGAGCGGCCGTCCCATCAGGTGCCTCTACCGGTGAACACGAAGCCGTAGAACTTCGTGATGGTGGAAAAGCATATATGGGAAAAGGAGTGCTTCAAGCTGTAAACAATGTAAACGATGTCATAGCTCCCAAGCTTTTGGGTGCTGCTGTTTTTGATCAAAACTTGATTGACCAGACCATGATTGAAATGGATGGAACCTCAAATAAGTCTAAGTTGGGTGCCAATGCTATTTTGGGTGTATCGCTTGCAGTAGCCAAAGCAGCTGCTTTAGAACTTGGACTTCCTTTATACCGTTATGTTGGAGGGGTGAGTGCCCATACACTTCCGGTACCCATGATGAATATCATCAACGGTGGGTCACACAGTGATGCTCCCATTGCCTTTCAGGAATTTATGGTAATGCCCGTGAAAGCCAAGAACTTTGCCCACGCTATGCAAATGGGTTCAGAAATCTTTCATCACCTTAAAAAAGTGTTGCATGACCGTGGATTAAGCACAGCGGTGGGAGATGAAGGTGGTTTTGCACCCACACTTAAAGGAACTGAAGACGCTTTAGACACAATCGCCAAAGCGGTTAACAATGCTGGTTATGAATTTGGTGTCGATATCAAGATAGCTTTGGATTGCGCAGCTGCAGAGTTCTATATCAACGGGAATTATGATTATACCAAATTTGAAGGTGCTTCCGGAAAGGTGAGAACTTCCAAAGAACAGGCTGATTATCTTGCAGAATTATTAGATCAATATCCTATAGTTTCCATTGAGGACGGCATGGATGAAAACGACTGGGAGGGTTGGAAATATCTAACCGAAAAAGTTGGTGATAAAGTACAATTGGTTGGTGACGATTTATTTGTAACTAACGTTGATCGTCTTTCGAGAGGAATCAATGAAGGCATAGCGAATTCGATTCTTATTAAAGTGAATCAAATAGGTACTTTAACTGAAACGATTGCTGCAGTCAATATGGCTCATAATGCCGGATATACATCAGTTATGTCACACCGTTCCGGAGAGACTGAAGACACTACAATTGCCGACCTGGCAGTGGCATTAAACTGTGGGCAAATTAAGACCGGTTCAGCATCAAGAAGTGACAGGATGTCTAAGTACAACCAGCTTCTTCGTATTGAGGAAGAACTAGGAAGTGTTGCTTATTATCCACAAGAGAACACTTTTAAAGTTAGCTAGTTTTTTTAGGAAGGCATTTAAGGATTTTTTAACCATTATATGACAGATGTCATTAAAGATTTTCCCTTATATTTTGTATCTTCGCGAGAAGTTCAAACAATAAATATAACACATAAACATGTCAAAAATAGCTACGTTAGAAATCGATGGAAAAAAATATGAGTTTCCTATAGTTGAGGGCACTGAGAATGAGGTTGCAATCGATATAAAAACCTTGAGGGCAGCTTCCAACGTCATCACTTTAGATCCCGGTTATAAAAATACCGGTTCTTGTGAAAGTGCGATTACTTTTTTGGATGGTGAGAAAGGCGTATTACGCTATCGGGGTTATGCTATTGAAGACCTTGCAGAAAAAGCTTCATTTCTTGAGGTTTGTTATTTATTGATTTTCGGAGAGCTTCCTTCAAAAGATCAGCTTTCAAAGTTTCACAAGGATATCAAAGATCAATCGATTGTTGATGAAGACATGAAACGCATACTGGATGGATTTCCAAAGTCTGCCCACCCAATGGGTGTACTTGCATCTCTTACCAATGCACTTGTGGCTTTTAACCCTTCATCGGTAAATGTAGATTCTGAGGAGGATATGTATAAGGCGATTGTTAAGATATTGGGTAAATTCCCAGTATTGGTAGCATGGACCATGCGTAAGAAAATGAGTTTGCCATTGAACTATGGCGATACTTCTTTGGGATATATTGAGAATATCCACAAAATGATGTTCCAAAAACCCAATGAAGAATATAAAGTTGACCGTGCCGTTATAGAAGCCCTTGATAAGTTGTTGATACTACACGCTGATCATGAACAAAACTGTTCTACTTCAACCGTGCGAATTGTAGGTTCGTCCCACAGTGGTTTATTTGCTTCTTTATCAGCCGGTATAGCTGCACTTTGGGGTCCTCTTCATGGTGGTGCTAACCAAGCTGTTATAGAAATGCTTGAAGCTATTATAGCGGATGGAGGTGATACTTCAAAATTTATTTTAAAGGCAAAAGATAAAGACGATTCATTCAGATTAATGGGCTTCGGTCACAGAGTTTATAAAAACTTTGACCCCAGAGCCCGCATCATCAAGAAAGCTGCAGATGAGGTATTGGGTGAATTAGGAATTGAGGATCCTGTTCTGGATATTGCCAAAGGGCTTGAAAAAGTAGCTTTGGAAGATGAATATTTCAAATCCAGAAACCTGTATCCAAATGTTGATTTTTACTCGGGGATTATATACAGAGCGCTAGGCATTCCTACGGATATGTTTACTGTAATGTTTGCATTGGGACGTTTACCAGGTTGGATTGCGCAATGGAAAGAAATGCGTTTACGCAAAGAACCTATTGGTCGTCCAAGACAAGTGTATACTGGTTATACTCACAGGTCGTTTAAAACAATGAGCGAACGCTAAATAATCAAGACTTTTTAATTGAACTCCATCAATGAATTACTTGATGGAGTTTTTTATATATTTGAAAAAAACATCTAATGCTTCAATTAAACGTAAAAGACGAAACTTCCAAGCTTAAGGCTGTTGTATTGGGTACCGCTAATAGTAATGGTCCCACGCCCAATGCAGACGAAGCTTATGATCCTAAATCGCTTGAACACATCCTTGCGGGTACTTACCCAAAAAATGAGGATATGATTCCCGAAATAGAAGCCTTTGCCAATGTGTTGAAAAAGTATGATGTTAAGGTATTCCGACCTGAAGAAATTAAGGATTACAATCAAATATTTTCAAGGGACATTGCTTTTGTGATTGATGATGTCTTTGTTAAAGCCAACATACTTCCCGATCGAGAAAAAGAACTTGACGCGATTCAATATGTTATTGATCAAATTAATCCAAAAAAAGTAGTTAGGCCTCCTGAAGAAGTGCATATTGAAGGAGGTGATGTGATGCTATGGAATGATTACATTTTTATAGGTACTTATAAAGGAAGTGATTATAAAGATTATATCACAGCCCGAACCAACATGGAAGGGGTTGCATACATTCAAAAACTCTTTCCCCATAAAACGGTTAAAGAGTTTGACCTTGTAAAATCCAAAATTGAAGCACGTGATAATGCACTTCACCTGGATTGTTGTTTTCAACCTGTTGGGGTTGATAAAGCGATTATCTACAAACAAGGTTTTAGGGAAGAAGCAGACTATGTTTACCTTGTTAATCTATTTGGTAAAGACAATCTATTTCACATCACAAGAGAAGAGATGTATCATATGAACAGTAATGTTTTTTCTATTGCTCCTGATGTAGTTGTTTCTGAAAAAAACTTCATCAGATTAAATAACTGGCTACGTGAAAATGGATTTACAGTTGAGGAAATCCCCTATGCTGAGATTTCAAAACAAGAAGGATTACTTCGATGCAGTACGCTTCCTTTGATTAGGGGTTAGGTTTAAGGTTCAAAGTTTAAGGTTTAAAGATATTTATATGCAATCAACAAATACTCTATTAATGGTACGTCCTGCAACATTCAGGCTGAATGAGGAGACGGCTGTCAATAACTATTACCAAACCAGTGATTCCAAGTTAAAAGCACTGGATGTGAACAAATTGGCTCAAGAAGAGTTTGATGTTTTAGTTGAAAAATTAAAGGAGGCTGGCGTTCAGGTTGTTTTGTTTCACGATGATGGCTCTCAGGACACGCCTGATTCTGTGTTTCCTAACAACTGGGTTTCGTTTCATGAAAACGGAGACATTGCATTGTATCCTATGTTTGCTGTGAACCGAAGACGTGAGCGTCGCGAATCTGTAATTAAACAGCTTGAAGAACAAGGGTTTAAAATTGCTGATATCGTTGACTACACTGCTGCTGAAGATGAGAATTTCTTTTTGGAAGGAACAGGAAGTTTGGTGCTTGACCGCATCAACAGAAAAGCCTATTGTGCCCTTTCACCCCGAGCGGATGAAGAGTTGCTTATTGAATTTTGTGAAGATTTTGAATATACCCCCGTCATTTTTACAGCTTATCAGACAGTGAATGGTGAGCGCTTACCTATTTATCATACGAATGTAATGATGTGTGTTGCTCAAAAATTTGCCGTGATTTGTTTGGATTGCATCGATGACAAAAAGGAACGTAAAAATGTCGTTCAGCATTTGAAAGATGACGGTAAAGAAATTATCTCAATCACTGAGGATCAAGTTAACCAATTTGCAGGTAATATGCTGGAAGTTCTTGATGCAAAAGGAAATTCAATCACTGTGATGTCTCAATCGGCCTATGACAGTTTAACGGCTCAACAACGATCCGGTATTGAGAAATACAGCACAATACTTAGCAGTAGCTTAACTACTATTGAAACTTTAGGAGGTGGAAGCGCACGATGCATGATGGCCGAGGTTTTTTTACCTAAAGATTAGTTTGATAATTTCTCCCAGAGTTTGTCAAACTCATACCCTTCGTATTTTGGTCCCCAAACAATGCTGTCATTTTCATTAAAACCACGATCCCAGGAAATGATTTGTTTTTCAGAAATGATTACTTCAGAGGTTGCATAAGCAGCACCGTTTAATTCATTGGTACAG
>NZ_CAXBAN010000090.1:0-8211 GCF_963973675.1 uncultured Planktosalinus sp.
CGCGATGATAGTTATACATAACTTTATGAAAGGAACTAAAAATAGGAGAAATAAGTGCTTCATTTAGCTGGTATCTTGACTGGCTTCCATCTGATGCTTTCCATCCTGAAAAATTACCAGAAGCAGCTGTGTTTACGATTTGTTTAGCAACATTGTGATATTCATCAACTCCATTGCTTGAAAAAGTAGAAGCATCCAGCCCTAAAATTGTATAAACGTGAAACGCTACCACTGATATTAAATTACTTTCAAAAGTGTTTGGGTTAAAATTTAAAGGCTGAAACTCTCTGTAACTGAAACTAAACTGTCTGTCATTATAATTGTAAATGGGCGATAAATAGGTCGAACCATAAACCGGTCTGGATGCTTGAATTTGAATACTAGCCGTAAACATATCTGAGTCATATTCTGAAACAATGATATTGAAACTGGCATCTATGCGTTCCTGATTGGCATAAACCTTATTTGTCCAGGAAGTCTCATTGATAAATTCTGTCAAATCCCGTTCAAGGGTTTTAAATATTTGCAGATTGGATACTCCGGTTTGCTCTGCGTTTACAATCACTAAAGCATTTAACTCTTGTGCTGTTATTTGCATTGTAAAAAATAAAAACACAATTAGGTAAGTAAACTTATTCATCGAGATATAATATTATTTCGTTAAAGATATCTTTTGCAACATCACTTTTATCCTTCAGTTCAAACGATTTTATTTGATTATTCTTATGAAGAATTGTTATTTTATTTGTGTTTGAACCAAAACCGGCTCCACTGTCATTCAGCGAATTTAAAACAATAAAATCTAAATTCTTTTTTTTGAGCTTCTTTTTTGCGTTTTCAATTTCATCGTTGGTCTCCAAAGCAAATCCAATTAGTAATTGCTTTTTTTTAATTTTTCCAAGTGAAGCTAAAATATCTTTAGTTGGCTCAAGTTTTATTTCTAGATTGGTATCTTTCTTTTTAATTTTTTGTGTAGCAATAGTTTCAGGACGGTAATCTGAAACAGCTGCCGCCAGAATTGCAATATCGATATCATTAAAAACCTCATGACAGGCAAGATACATTTCATCAGCACTGCTAACTGAAACCTGTTTTACTTGTTTATTTATAATTTTTAAATGGGTGGGACCTGAAACTAATATTACTTCTGCACCAAGGTTTGCTGCTTGATTTGCTATAGCAAACCCCATTTTTCCTGACGAATGGTTTCCTATAAATCGAACAGGGTCAATAGCCTCATATGTTGGTCCTGCAGTAATTAATATTTTTTTTCCTTTCAATGGAAGTTTGCTTAGGATATCATTCTCGACAAAAGTAAGAATCTCATCCGGTTCTGCCATTCTTCCCTCACCAATAAGTCCACTGGCAAGTTCACCAAAACCTGCAGGGATACTTATGTTTTCAAAAGTTTTTAATTTTTTAAAAGCCTCTTTAACCGAAGGGTGTTTATACATGTCTAAATCCATTGCCGGAGCAAAATATACAGGACACTTTGCCGAAAGGTAAGTTGCCATCAGCAAATTATCACATAGTCCCGTTGCCATTTTTGTTAAAGTATTTGCTGTAGCAGGGGCAATTATAAATAAGTCAGCCCAAAGAGCCAACTCTACATGATTGTTCCAGGTTGCATTTTCATCTTCTTCATTGGTAAATGAAGAATAAACTTCATTTTTTGAAAGCGTTGACAGTGTCAAAGGTGTAACAAAATCTTTTGAGGATGGTGTCATAATAACTTTAACCTCAGCTCCTGCCTTCACCAGCAACCTTACTAAAAAAGGTGATTTGTAAGCAGCGATACCGGCTGTAATTCCTAGTAATACTTTTTTGCTGCTCAGAATAGACATTGGTTACTTTTCTGAAGTTTCGTCTAAAGTATTTCTGAAATAAATTTTACCTTCCAGCCATTCTTGCATAGCAAGTGCATGCGGCTTAGGCAATCTTTCATAAAACTTAGAAACCTCAATTTGCTCTTTGTTTTCAAAAACCTCTTCTAAACTGTCATTGTAAGTTGCAAACTCATCAAGCTTTTCAAGTAGCTCTTTTTTTATTTCAAGATTAATTTGATTGGCTCTTTTTGAAATTATTGAGATTGCCTCATAAATGTTCTGAGTAGGCTCGTCAACTACATTTTTGTTTAATGTAACTGTATTTACCGGAGCATCTGTTTTTTTAAGATCTGTCATCTTTTTTATACTTGTTTATACTTGTTTGTTTTCTAATCGTTGTTCAATGTCTTCAATTATAGATTCTGCTTCACTTTTAAATTCAGACTCGGGATAATTTCGAATAAGTGAATCATAATATCTTTTAGCTGTTTCAAGTCGTTCTTCAACAAGACTCGGCACACTTCTTATTGCAAGTTGATAAGCAGATTCAAACTTCATAAAATAGGCCTCTTCCCTGAATTCTGAACCGGGATGGTCAAGTATGAAATTATCAAATGCACTGATAGCTGCTTTGTAGTCAAATATACGATTGTATTGCTTAGCCACTTCAAATTCTTTTTTCTGAAGCTTATGAGTAAGTTCTTCCACCAATAGATTAGCATCTGCAATAAAAGTCGAGTTTGGATATCTATTTATAAAACCTTGTAATTTATCAAGTGCAACTTTAGTGTCTTTTTGATCTAATGAGTATCTTGGAGATAAAAAATAATAACTTTTTGCGCCTTTAAATGCCGCTTCTTCAGCTTTTTCACTTAAAGGATATGAATTTGAAAATCGTTCAAACTGGTACCCGGCCAAATAATAATCACCTAAACTGTAAAAAGTATCTGAATATAAAAACATCAGTTTTTCTGCTTGTGGTTTGCCTCTGTAGGCAGGCACAACTTGCTCCATTAACTTCAATGCTTTTTTATATTTACCAATGGTATATAATGAATCTGCCATATGAAACTTAAGCCCCACATCTTCAGACTTCAGTGCTTTTTGGTAGGGGCTACAGGAAAAAAATAATGTGGCAAAGGCCAATGTTGCTAAAAGTATTCTCATAAGGTTTAAAAACATCGTGCAAAAGTAAGCAAATTAGTGGTATAATAAAAATCAATAATAATGATTTCAAACGAAAGAAATGATTCAGTATTTGGATGTTGTGAAAAGATTAACGCATATCTGCTACATATGAATCAATCTGTTGTTTTAATTCATTTCCTGCTTCCACTAAAGGCAAACGAACTAATGCATTGCAGATAGTTAAAGACTCAAAAACTGCTTTAATACCAGCGGGGTTTCCTTCAGCAAAAATCATATCAATGGCAGGTGCAAGCTTGTAATGAAGTTTATAAGCCATATCAACTTCTCTTTTGAGTCCTAATCGCACCATCTCTGAAAATTCTTTAGGAAAACCTTCACCAATCACTGAAATTACTCCGGCACCACCTGCAAGTACCATTGGCAATGTAATCATATCATCACCTGAAATTACTAAAAAGTCTTCAGGTGTTTCTTTAATTAGTTGCATTGCCTGCACAAGATCTCCAGCAGCCTCTTTAATCCCAATAATGTTCTTAAAATCGTTTGCCAATCTTACAACAGTTTTAGGCAACATATTTGAGGATGTTCTTCCTGGCACATTATAAAGTATGATGGGTTTTGGAGAAGCCTGGGCAACAGCTTTAAAATGCTGATATATTCCTTCTTGTGTGGGTTTATTATAATAAGGTGACACTGAAAGTATTGCGTCAAACGCTGAAAGGTTTTGGCTTTTAAGTTCACTTACGATTTGTTGTGTATTATTACCGCCCACTCCCAGCACCAATGGAAGTTGTCCGTCATTGACAGAAATAACTTTATCTATCACTTGCTGTTTTTCTTCTAGTGAAAGTGTTGCACTTTCTGCTGTTGTTCCTAAAACAACCAAATACTCAACTCCCCCTTTAATACAATGATTGACAACACCTTCCAACCCGTCAAAATCAATTGAAAAATCAATTTTAAATGGAGTCACCAAAGCTACTCCTGTACCATAAAATTTTTTCATACTGTTGCTTTTTTATCTTGAAAAATAGTGATGTACTTAGCAAGTTCCTGCTCAAATAAAGTATAATCTTTGATTTTAATTTTAAAAAATATATCAAAAATTCGTCTATCTGCACCTTCTAGTCCAACTTTGAGATGAGCTTTGGATGCTGAAGCAATATAATCCAGATAGATGTTTTTTTTAGAATAATAACCTATAAATAAATCATATTCTCTGTCTAAAAATTCAATAATAGCAGGCTTGGTTAAAACACCATTCCAACTAAAACCCTTAGAAGAAAATTTATTTTGCTCTAAAGTGGGCAGCTTTTTTTTCTCTTCTTTATAAATAATTAGCTTTAAATCTTTGTTAAGTATTTCAAGTGAATCAATCAAACTGTTAAAAGCGTCTATTTCCGAAAATTCTTCAGCATTTACAAGGATTCCAACTGTTTTAAATTTCGTTAATTGTTTTTTTGAAAAGCCCTTTTTCAACTGCTTTTCAAATTGCTTCTTTAGAAAATATTTTTTTAACGTTTTTAAATTCATTTATATTTACTGTCTTTGCCTACAAAAGTAATCAAAATCTGCCGACATAACTCTCAAATTTGTTATATGAAAAAGCTTTTCAACTATTTATTTTTACTCATACTTATTTCATCTTGTAAACAAAATGAGTATTCCCTAACCAATTTTGAGGGTCATCAAATAGAAGTCAGCGAATCTGTTGCCTCTAAAAAAACGTATGACTCTGTTTTAAAACCCTATAGAAACCATGTAGAAGAGCAACTCTCTGAAAATTTAGCCTATAATGTAAGAGAAATGAAACGCACAGATGGTCCGCTCAACTCCTCTATTGGAAATATGATGGCTGATGCAGTGATGGAGCTTGCAAATCCGGTTTTTAAGGCCAGAACCCAAAAAAACATAGATTTTGTTTTGCTGAATTTTGGCGGCATAAGAGCACCCATGGGACAAGGTGAGGTAAGCCGCAGAACTGCCTTTGAAATCATGCCTTTTGAAAATGAAGTGGTTGTTCTTGAACTTTCTCCGAAAAAAATTCAGGAAATGCTTGAATACCTGGCTACAGAAAGCCTTGCGCACCCTGTCTCAGGAATAGAAATTCATTTGAAAAGCAACAATGAAGTTTCAGCAGTAAAGATTCAAGCAAAACCTTTGGACACTTCAAAAAACTATTTTGTAGCAACAAGCGATTACTTAAAAAACGGCGGTGACCGAATGTACTTTTTTGAAAACGCAATTAACGAAATAGCTCTCGATTACAAAATGAGAAACCTGTTTATCGATTACTTTATCAAAACAGACACCATAAATTATTTGCCTGATAACCGCTTTATAAAATCAAATTAAAATGCAAAGAAGAAACTTTATTAAGCAAACGGCAGCAGTATCTGCTTTATTGGCTGCCGGCAGTTTTGGAATTTCAGCATTTAGCAGTGCCTCAAACAGAAAAAACATTACAATACTGCACACCAACGACACACACAGCAGACTGGATCCGTTTCCTTCAAATGATGCTCGTTATGCCGGAAAAGGCGGTGTAGCCCGCAGGGCAACACTCATTGAGAGTATTCGAAAAGAAAACCCCAATACACTTTTACTTGATGCTGGCGATTATTTTCAGGGTACTCCCTATTTTAACTTTTATGGTGGTGAATTGGAATTAAAATTTATGTCAATGTTAGGTTATGATGCTGCAACCATCGGCAATCACGAGTTTGACAACGGGCTTGAGGGTCTACTGGCTCCATTGCCTCAAGCCAATTTTCCAATCATTTCTTCAAATTATGATTTTAGCAACACTGTTCTTGATGGATTTGTTGAAAAATATAAGATATTTGAAAAAGACGGTGTCAAAATAGGAGTATTTGGATTAGGTGTTGAATTGGAAGGGTTGGTTACCAAAAAACTCTTTCAAGAAACCGGTTATCTCGACCCCATCGAAATTTCTCAGGAAATGACCAGAATACTTAAAAAAGAAAAGCAATGTGACCTAATCATTTGCCTTTCACATTTGGGCTACAGATATGAAATCGATAAAATTTCAGATTTAAAACTTGCACAAAACACTCGTGATATTGATTTAATCATTGGAGGTCACACCCACACATTCCTTCCCAAACCCACTGTCATTAATAACATTGACGGCCAGGAAGTTATAATTAATCAAGTGGGTTTTGGAGGAATCAACCTGGGTCGAATTGACTTTTATTTTGAGGAAAAACAAATTGATGAGGTTAAAAGCAATTTGATTAACATATAATTACACCATCTCCAAAAACTCCTCTTCATCGATTATGGGTACACCCAAACTTTCAGCCTTTTCTTTTTTGCTGGGGCCCATGTTAGTTCCTGCAACAACATAAGTTGTTTTAGACGAAATAGACCCGGAAACTTTACCGCCGTTATCTTCAATAAGTTTTTTTAATTCAATTCGTGACACTTTTTCAAACACACCAGAGACTACAAAAGTTTTTCCTTGTAAAACATCGGTTTGTCCCTGGAGAGCTTCTTCAGAAAGTTGTAATTGAACTCCGTAAGTTTTCAGTCGGTTAATGATGTTAAGATTGTCAGTTTTGTTGAAAAATTCTATTACACTTTCGGCTATTTTATCGCCAATTTCATCCACCATAATCAATTCCATTTGAGTGGCATTTTGAAGTGCGTCAATACTTTTGTAATGTCTTGCTAGTTTTTTAGCGACTGTTTCACCTACAAATCTAATTCCCAATGCAAACAATACCCGTTCAAAAGGGATTGCTTTAGATTTTTCAACACCGCTCAACAGGTTTTCTGCACTTTTTTGGGCCATTCGTTCCAATGGCAGCAACTGATCAAGGGTAAGAGCATATAAATCAGCATAATTATTTATTAGCCCGGCTTTAAATAAAAGTTCAACTGTTTCACCACCAATTCCCTCAATATCCATCGCTTTACGCGAAACAAAATGTTGAATCCTGCCAACAATTTGCGGTGGACATCCATAAAAATTTGGGCAATAATGCTGGGCTTCACCTTCTTTTCGAATAAGAATAGTTTGACACTCCGGACAATTTGTTATGTACTCTGTAGGTTTTGAATCGATGCTTCGCTTGTTGAAATCAACTCCTACAATTTTTGGAATAATTTCTCCTCCTTTTTCAACATAAACGCTATCTCCTTCTCTGATGTCAAGTTTTTCAATCTGATCTGCGTTATGTAATGATGCTCGTTTTACCGTTGTTCCCGCGAGTTGAACCGGTTTTAAATTTGCTACAGGAGTGATGGCTCCAGTACGCCCCACCTGATAGGTAATTTTTTCCAATAGCGTTTCTGCTTGTTCGGTTTTAAACTTATATGCCATCGCCCAGCGAGGAGATTTAGCTGTATAACCAAGTTCTTCCTGTTGGTAAAGACTGTTTACCTTGACAACTACACCATCAGTTTCATAAGGCAATTCATGACGATGTACATCCCAGTGGTGAATGAATTGAAGCACCTCATCAATCGAGTTAGCTAAACTGCAAGCCTCAGGAACCTTAAAACCCCAGTCTCTTGCCATTTGCAAAGACTCAAATTGAGTTTTAATGGGCAATCGGTCACCCACAACTCCATACATTAAACAATCCAATGGTCTGCGGGCAACCTCAGCGCTGTCTTGCAATTTCAAACTTCCTGAAGCGGTGTTTCTGGGGTTTGCATAAGGTTCTTCACCAGCTTCCAAACGTTCATCGTTCATTTTGGTAAAACCAGCCAGCGGTAAAATTATTTCGCCACGGATATGAAACTTTTGTGGAAAATCTCCTTTTAACTTGAGAGGAACTGAACGAATGGTTTTTACATTATTGGTTACATCATCACCTTGTGACCCATCACCGCGGGTAACTGCTTTTTGAAGCGCTCCATTTTCATAGGTGAGGCTCATTGAAGCACCGTCATATTTAAGTTCGCAGGTGTATTGAATTTTTCCATCAACCAGTTTTTTGATTCGTTTTTCCCAATCGAGTAAATCTTCTTCTGAATATGAATTATCTAAGGAATGCATAGGAAATTCATGTACTATTGTTTCAAAATTTTTGGTAATAGTTCCTCCTATTCTTTGTGTCGGTGAATTGGGGTCAAAAAACTCAGGATGTTGTGCTTCCAAATATTGCAATTGTTTGAGTATTTGATCAAACTCATAATCTGAAATTACCGGGGCATCCAACACATAATAATTGTAATTATGCTGACTGAGCTCTTCTCTTAATTG
>NZ_CAXBAN010000091.1:0-8196 GCF_963973675.1 uncultured Planktosalinus sp.
GAATATGATGATAAAAACCCTCAATCTCACTTTGAAATTTCTCAAGCTTATATGGCTTTGCACTATTATAACAAAGCCCAAAGACATCTTGAAATTGCCATGCTTCTCAAAGAGCCGCAAGTTGAAAAAGAATACACTGCTTTATTTGAACTTTATCACCGTCAAAAGAATTATAAAAAAGCGTTTGATATACTAAACAAGGCTTTCAAAATATATCCTGAAAACGAGTTTTTTATGTACAGACTTGCCACTACTTCAGACAACTTTTTTAATGACAAAAAAGCTGTTTTAAAACAATATGAAAGCTATATAAAAGCCCATGGGGAAAGAGGAAAATTTAGGCTTCTTGCAGCACAACGCATTGCAGACCTTAAGAAAGAAATTCACATGCAAACAGAATGATGTAAAAATTCATTAGAAACATCACTTATTTCAACATTACAAAAGCTTAGACAGAACCCTTGTGGTTTTATCTCCTTTTTAAGATTTTGTATTTGGAACCCCGCTAAAAGAGAATGGACACAAACACATTCATAAAACTTTTGCAGCATTTCCGTTAAAAAATTGTAATTTTCGTCCTTATTGCAATAGCATGAAAAAAGGGGTCATTATACTTTTATTAATCTTTATTTCCAGCTCGTGTGATCGGCTTTTAACTCCAAAAAAAACTTCGGAAGATTTTTTTAAAGAAGAACTAAAGTCCATCACTTGGGATGATGTAGATACCTACCCCTTGTTTTCAAATTGCAATGAAAGCGACACCAAATCACAACAAAAAGCCTGTTTTGAAACAACACTGCTCAAACACATTAGAAAACACATTCAAAAAGAGGAGTTTATTAGCAATGTCACTATTTCCGACACACTTTTAATTCATTTAGAAATAACCGGTAACAGTAAAGTTGAAATTATTGAAATAGAAGGAGATTCCTTAACCTTTAACTCGTTCCCAAAACTTCATAACCAACTAAAGGAAAGCATCAAAACATTGGAAAAAGTAGCACCGGCTCTAAAAAGGGGTGTGCCGGTAATTACCAGATTTACGGTCCCTTTACTTATTCAAACTGAATCTAATTAAAGCCTGAACTTATAACCCAAAGTGACATCCATTGAAAACTCATCATTGGTGTCATTGCCGGGTGAAACCAAATCATTAATCCCAAAGGTCAAATATCCGTTCCCTAATTTATAATCCATTCCCAGACCCAAACCAAGAGGTGCGTTGAGAGAAGTATTTTTTAACTCTTCAAGACCCTCAGAATTATTTTCGTCTAGAGTACTAAAAGTTAAGGTGAATAATTTTGCTTGAGCAAAAACAGCAAGGTTATCAGTATGTATAAACTTGAATCGATAGTTTAAAGCTACTTGGGAAAAAGTCAAATCATATTGATCCGCTGTAAAAGAATGTCTGAACTGAAACACGATAGCATGTCTCCTCAAAACCACATTATCTGTAATTTCAAATTCCAAACCGGCTAGAGGAGCAAACACATTTTCCGGATTTGTGGTTGACGTATTATTTGAAATTCCTGCAAAGACACCCAATCGGGTCTCCAGTTTAAATTCAGTTGAAGTTTCAATGAAATTATGATCTGCAAGTTTATTATATTGATTGACATAAGTGCGTAAACCGGGAAGAGTTAGATTGGTTTTTGAAACATCTACGGAATGGTCTGAAGTGAGTTGAATTAACGTTTGCTTGTATTCTTCCTGATACTTGCCGTTAACACGTGTGTTTTTCAACTCGGTAATCTCATTTTCCTTTTTGGTGAAATAACGGTACTCATTGTCTATCACGTTCCAAAGCAGCGTAAGGGGGCCTTCCACTTCGGTTTTAAGGGAATAAGTGTTTCCATTTACAGTATAGTTTTTTTGTGCAAAAGTGGTCGCCGTAAACAGACAAATAAAAAAGATGGGTAAATTTTTCAGGGCTTTCATTGTTTTAAAAATTAATAAACCATTGGTTTAGCATATTTTAAGCTAAGGTAAAAAATAAATCGAATAAAAAATCATTTTTTAAAAGTCCTCCCCTTCCATCGATAATTTCCAAACAATGCCCGAACACCAATATAAACCGATAAAATCGGATATAAAAACGCCATCAACCGTAAATAAAGCCAGTGAATCTCACGCTTGAAAAAGGTATTTACCTGATACACAAAAAGCTCATCAATGCCCCATTTCAGCAAAATGAGCATCAAAAAAAACAAACCGTTTTCTGATTGAATAAGCATCCAAAAAGCAATCAGTAAACTCACATTGGCCGCTAGCACAACGAAACCTGTAACTTTACTAAATTTATTTTTATATCCTGTAGTTTTTGCAGTCCACCGCACCCGTTGTTGCACCACAGCAGACCATTTTTTCTCTGTATTAGTATGAACAATCTGAGTTTTATTTTTCAAAAAATGGACCTCCCCCGGAAATGCAGCTTGCATTTTCTCCAGTAAAAACAGATCATCACCGCTGGCGATATGGTCATTCCCTTTAAATCCATTTACAGCCTCAAAAGCAGCTTTTTCATAAGCAAGGTGCGCGCCATTGCACATCAAAGGTTTTCCCATTCCAAAAGCACCCATTGTCACTCCCGCAAGTGTAAGACTTTCCAAAACCTGATAATGACTGATAAAAAAACGATTGTCAGGCAGCGCCAAAACAGGTCCGGTAATCAATTTTGAAGGTGTATTTTGAATGAACGTATCGAGATTTTTTAACAAATTTTCAGGAAGTGTACAATCGGCATCTGTAGTGAAAATCCAGTCATGCCTTGCTTTGGAAACAGCCAGTGTGATAGCATCTTTTTTTGGCGAACGGGTTTTCCTCTCATTATCAAGAATGACCCAACCAGAAGGTTCCCTTTTCAATATAAACTGCTGAATGATTACCACCGAAGCATCCTCTGATGCATCGTTGACAAATAGCACTTCCATAAATCTTTCAGGATATTTCAAAGCCACTATAGACTGCATCAATACCGGAAGATTTTCTGCCTCATTGCGAAAAGGAATGACTACGGTGAAGGTTGTTTTTTGGTTTGTCTTTTGAAAAGAAAATGTTTTCAGGCGAAAGAATCCAATGCCAAAGGAGACCATTAAAAAAGCATACAAACCAATGGATATAATGAGAAACCAAATCATTTTATAACCGGTTTTATAAATTTTTTAGTGTCAAACGAAAGGACAAAATAAGATCCTAATAGTGCGGGTAACATCGCATTCAATAGCCACATAATCAATACTGACAGTACTACAATTTGAGCAGGAATTGTACTAAAAACCAGAACCGCAACACTGCCTTTTACAGCAAAATCAAAAAGTTGTAAAACCGGCAAAGCACTACTAAAGAGATACATTACAAAAACCAAAGGCAAGGTCTCAATCCAAGATTCCGAGGTTAGTAAATATAATATAAAGAAAAATTGAAAAGAGAAAAACACATAACGCGCGCCACTGAAAAGTAGAATTTTAATACAGGCAGTTTTTGGGATGCTCTTTATAAAATCAGTTATTTTTTTGAGGGAAAACCCTTTAATTTTTAGGGTACTTACAGAAATCTGTCGCTTTCCCAAAAAAAGTAAAAGAAGCCCAAGACCCATAAGTAATAAATAACCTTCCAGCGACTGTGGGAAATTCCATTTCAGAAAGAAAAACAAACCTATAAATCCAAAAACCAAGGTTACACTCAATTGTGTCATATTCCCTAAAAAGTTTAAAAAAACAACCTTTTTTATCTGTTTTTTGCTAAAAAAGAGTGTTTTCGCTCCATATTCGCCCATTTTAAAAGGCGTAAATATTGATGAAGTGTGTGCCGTTAAAACCTGTTTGCTGCTTTCTGCAAGAGAGATCTTTTTCAATTTAGAGGCCAAAACCTGCCATTTAAAGATTTCAAATAACCAATTTAAAAAGGAAAGCGTTGCTAAAACAAGCATGTTTTCAATCTGAAACAAGGGAGAAGACCAGAAGTTTTCTATAAAACCTCCCACAGTAAAAATCTCTTGCGTGGATATTCTATGGTAAATAAAACCCAAAGCCGCAATTACCACAATTACTTTTAGCAGGACAAAGAGATATTGTTTAGATTTGTAAGTACTCATAAGTAGTAACCAAAGTACTATATTTCTTGAACACAGAAAAAATTATATTAGGCATCGATCCAGGAACCACTATTATGGGCTTCGGTCTCATCAAAGTGTTGAATAAAAAAATGTTGTTTATACAGCTCAACGAATTGCAACTCAAAAAATATGACGACCACTACGTTAAATTAAAACTTATTTTTGAACGCACCATCGAGCTCATTGACACACATCACCCTGATGAAATCGCCATTGAAGCCCCTTTTTTTGGAAAAAATGTACAATCTATGCTGAAACTGGGAAGAGCACAAGGCGTGGCTATGGCCGCCGGACTTTCAAGACAAATACCCATCACAGAATACTCCCCAAAAAAAATCAAGATGGCCATCACCGGCAATGGAAATGCCAGTAAAGAACAGGTCGCTAAGATGCTACAGAGCCTTTTAGAACTGAAAGAACTCCCCAAAAATCTCGACTCCACAGACGGACTCGCAGCTGCCGTTTGCCACTTTTACAATATGGGGAAAACCACCGGTGAGAAAAGCTATACCGGCTGGGGGGCGTTTGTGAAACAGAATGAGGGACGGGTAAAGAAATGAGGAATAGAGAATAGTGAATATCTAGAAGGTGAATGAGTGGTTTGGCTTCAAAATTTATAAGGGTGAAACACCAAAATTTTACATTCTATAAGAACTTAGCAACCATTGTTTCCAATTAGGACACTTGGAATTTAAATCAATAGAGATATTTTTTTCTGATATTTGCACAAAACTGACACTTTGAAAAAAATTTGGAGATTGACAAAGAGGATTATCATAATCCTGTTTATAGCGCAACTCGTTTATATTGTTGCCTTAAAATGGATTAATCCCCCTATTACCATTACCCAGTTTAAAAGTTTGACGTCTGGTGAAGGTTTAAAACGCGATTATATTTCATTTGAAAAAATGCCAAAATCCATTAAACTTGCAGCTATTGGTTCTGAAGACCAACTCTTTGCAACACATAACGGTTTTGACAAAAAAAGTATAGAAAAAGCTTTAGATTATAATAAGAAGAAGAAAGGAAAAAAAGTGCGTGGAGCCAGCACCATATCGCAGCAAGTAGCAAAAAACGTTTTTTTATGGCAAGGCAGGAGTTGGTTTCGTAAAGGAGTGGAAGTATATTTTACCTTTATGATCGAGACCATTTGGGGCAAAAAACGCATTTTGGAAATGTATTTAAATATCGCAGAAATGGGTGTTGGTGTATATGGTGTAGAAGCGGCATCTCAGCATTATTTCAATAAACCTGCTATAAAATTAACCCGAAATGAAGCCGCAAGATTAGCCGTTAGCTTGCCCAACCCAAAAAAGTATAGAATCAATCCGCCAAGTGCGTTTGTTGCTAATCGTGCCGTATGGGTAGAACGCCAAATGCGCAATATAGAAGGAGACCCAATGGTGAAAGAATTACTGGAATAGGCATTGAGTATGGAATTAATGGTGTTTGTTTTAAAGCCCTAATTTGGAATTAAGAAAATCAGGTCACACTCGTTAATTCAAAAAATGAAATATATATCCCGCACACCCTACTACTTTTAACCATACAACAATGTCAGGAATCTACCTCCACGTCCCCTTTTGCAAGCAAGCCTGTCACTATTGTGACTTTCATTTTTCTACCTCGCTGAAAAAGAAAACAGAGTTGGTTGAAGCGCTATGCCGGGAATTGGTTTTACGTAAAAACGAACTTCCCGGCACAGTGGAAACCATTTATTTTGGAGGAGGAACACCAAGCTTATTGACTTCCGAAGAACTCGCGCTTATTTTCAAAACCATTTATGAACATTACACAGTTGCTGAGTCTGCGGAAGTAACCCTCGAAGCCAATCCCGACGACCTGACGGAGGAAAAAATTAACCAACTTGCAAATTCACCAATCAACCGGTTGAGTATTGGCATTCAGTCATTTTTTGAAGAAGATCTAAAACTAATGAACCGTGCCCACAATGCGCAAGAAGCTGAAAAATGTCTCACTTTGGCTACAAAATACTTTAAAAACATTTCTCTCGACCTCATCTATGGCATTCCAGAAATGACTAATGACCGCTGGAAACAAAACATTGAAAAAGCACTCTCTTTTGGAATCCCTCACATATCCAGTTATGCGCTTACGGTAGAACCCAAAACGGCTTTAGAGACCTTCATTAAAAAAGGCATTGTTGCACCGGTGGATGACCAGGTCGCAGAAACCCATTTTCACACCTTAATTGATACGCTTTCGCAAAAGGGGTTTGTGCATTATGAACTCTCCAATTTTGGGAAAGAAGATTTTTTCAGCAAAAACAACACGGCTTACTGGCAGGGAAAACCGTATCTGGGCATTGGACCATCTGCACATTCTTATGACGGCAACAACCGCAACTGGAATGTGAGAAACAATACCTTGTACATTAAAGCCATTGAAAAAGGTGAACGCCCCTCAGAAACCGAAGCCCTTACTAAGACTGACCGTTATAATGAATATGTTATGACCGGATTGCGCACCATTTGGGGAGTTTCTGTAAACCGGGTTGAGAAAAATTTTGGCAGTATTTACAAAGAATATCTATTGAAACAAGCTCAAAAACACTTGGAAGAACACCTCCTCTTTTTGGACGGCGACATCTTGCTTGTAACTAAAAAAGGTAAATTTTTGAGTGATGGTATTTCGAGTGATTTGTTTTTACTAAATTTATAAGCTCTGCGCACATCTGTGAAATCAGCGGGAAATTTTAGCCCGCAGATCACGCTGATTATCGCTGATTATTTTCAAATATTATTTAATCCGAATGATTACAAAGATTTCCCACCAAAACAAAACTTACCCCATCGATTTATCAAAACCGCTGGATATTTCCATCCCACTGGTAGCCAGCAAAAAAAACCCCAATGCCTGGTATATCGACGAACCCAAAATTGAACCGGTTGAAGACGACGGCTGGATTGCCAAAGTGAGTGAAGGCGCCTCTATCAACTTCAATAACATTCAATTCAATCCGCATGCACACGGCACACACACAGAGTGTTACGGTCATATTTCTGAAGAATTTTACTCGGTGAACAAGGCGTTAAAACAGTTTTTCTTTCTTGCAGAAGTCATCACCGTCGCCCCGGAAACATTTGGCAAGGAGGACAAAATCATTTCAAAAAAACAAATCGAAAGAGCTTTAAAAGGAGCAACACCCCAAGCCATTGTTATTCGCACCATACCAAATACATTGGAAAAACGATCCAAACAATACTCGCATACCAACTGGCCCTATTTGCTAGAGGATGCCGCTTTATTTTTAAGGGAAATTGGCGTGGAGCATTTATTGATCGACTTACCTTCTGTAGATCGTGAAAAGGATGAGGGGGAGCTACTCGCCCACCGTGCCTTCTGGAATTATCCTGATAACCCAAGAAAAAACGCTACCATCACCGAGTTTATTTTCGTAAAAAATGACATTAAAGACGGCACCTATTTTTTGAATTTACAAATGGCCTCTTTTGTGAATGACGCTTCTCCCAGTAAGCCGGTGCTTTATGAGGTTTTGAGTGGTGAGTGAGTCCTGAGTTTGGAATTTGCATTGCTAACCGTAGGTTAACTGAAGGCTGGATACTTAAAAATTTGAAATTTATATGAATACAACCCTAAAACTCGAAGAACTCGCATTATTTCTCTTCGGCATATTTCTTTTTGCGCAATTACCTTTTGCCTGGTGGTGGTTTTTGATTTTAATACTGGCACCTGATGTTGGAATGCTTGGCTATGTTTTTGGAAACAAAACCGGCGCTTTTACTTACAACCTTTTTCACCATCGCGGGATTGCCGTTGCGGTTTATTTGATTGGGATTTATTTACAATCAGAAATCACGCAACTCATCGGGGTAGTACTGTTCTCCCACGCCGCAATGGACAGGATATTTGGGTATGGCTTGAAATATGAAAAAGGATTTAAGTATACACATTTGGGAGATCTTTAGAAAGTCACTCACTGACTCACAAACTCAATAACACACAAACTATAATGAATATCGAGCAATACCGCAACTACTGCATCAGCAAAAAAGGCATAAGCGAACACTTCCCTTTTGATAAAGATGTGCTGGTGTTCA
>NZ_CAXBAN010000092.1:0-8120 GCF_963973675.1 uncultured Planktosalinus sp.
CTTTGAATTAAATGTAAAAGTTTATCAGGATTAATCTTTGAGTAAATAGTTTCCTGTTAGTTTGCCACTAACTACATCAGGTGAAATTATCTGAATGGTACGTTCATCTTCATCAAATGTTGAGAGAATTAAAATATCATCAAAGTAATAATCGTCTATTAGGTTTTGATAAGTACTTTCTGAAATTCTGATAACACCTTTAACATCATCAACATTGGTGCCCTGCATATCCATGCCTATTTTTCCAGTAAAAATTGAAATGCTGTCGCGTTTAAAAATATTGGTGTTGTAAAGATCGGCATACTCAATTTGAAGGTCAAAATCATAGATATTTCGATCTTCAGAAACATCAATCAATCCATCAAAATCAAGTTTTAGATTGGGGTCCTTTATACTTAACTCCCCATTAAATATAGGGTTTTCAAGTGTTCCTTTAACATCTATATTGGTATAATTATAATCGTTAAAAACAAAATTTTTTATTTTTCCAGACAGTGCTGTATTGATTGTTTCCTGACTAAATCCTTTACCGTCAAACTGAAGTTTAGCTGTTGTTGTACCCAGTGAATTTACACCTAAAAGTTTTCCTAAGTTAAATTTTCGAAGATCAACGTTTCCTTTGTAAGAGGCTTGATTAACATTGTCAATTGAACCCATTTTTAATTTAGTTTTGACTAAACCCAGTGCGGAATTTACCTCCAGATCTGTGTCTAAATTTGTGCCAGTTATTTTTGTGGTTCCATTAAAACTAAAATCTCTTAATTGTTGAAGTTCTTTTGGTAAAAGGTTTCCAAGAATATTGGGCATAAATCTCCGTAAGTCAAAATAATTGGAGTTAATTTTGTGATTATTTGCTTCAATTTCATAAACACTCCCATCTTTCAATAAGTCTTTAAACACAAAGTCTCCTTGTATGTTAGTAGTTTGGTTCTGTAGATTCAAACTTGTAAGACTAAGATTATTTAATGGCCCGTCTAACTTACCTGAAAAGTCAATTCTTTGGTTTTTACCAAATTCGTCGTAAAAATAATTCAAATCATTCGTAGCAACTGAAGCATTTTTAAAATCTGCTTCAAAAACAACATTGTTAGTGAAGTCAGAGAAACCACTTTCATCAAAATACAATATAACATCTGCTTCAACATTACTTTCGCTAGTTTTTAAATCAAGCTGATTGAGTTGAATTAAATCTTCAGTATATTTAAAATCTGCACTTAATCCTTCTACTTTAATTTCATTGTTATATAGAAACTGCAAATGCTTGATATCTGCAAATACATTGATGTCCAAAATTTCAAAATGACCTGTGCTAAGGTTAACAGCATCCATAATCAATACATCAGGATTCTCGAGGTTTTCGTCTGTAATTTTAATTAATGTGTTTTCAAGCTGAAGTGTAGAAGCTTCAAGAATAAAAGGTTCTGGGTCTTCTAGTGGAACTTTGGGTGCAAATTTTTTGGAAAAAATACTAAGATTGTCTTTCTCCTCACCTTTGTGTGTTTTAACGTAAAGTTTTGCATCAGTCAGTGTTAAGTCCCCAAAATTTAAATTAGTTTTTAATAAGTTCCTAAAACTTAAAATAGTGGTGCGCACACTATGTACATAAATTAATGTGTCTTTGTGATGATCAGCTATATACACTCCGTCAACAACAACTTCTCCTTTTGAATTGATTCCAATTTTTTCAATATTGATATCTGTTCCATAGGTATTGTTTACTGAATTTGTAACTTGTTTGGCAACTAGAGTTTGAACTTTTGGAAACATAAGTGAGATACTTATGAGTAATAAAAGCAAAACAATTGCCAGCAAAAAGCGGAATAGTATTTTTTTGAATTTTTTGATAGCGCTTATTGTTTTAACTTTGCACTGAGTTTGCCCATAAAAGTAGCAATTTTTATGCCTAAATAAAATGAATAAACCAATATATATTTTAGGAATTGAATCTTCGTGTGACGATACTGCTGCGGCAGTAATTTTTAATAGCAAAATTCTATCTAATGTAGTTGCATCTCAAAAAATTCATGAAGAATACGGAGGTGTTGTACCCGAATTGGCCTCAAGAGCACATCAACAGAATATCGTTCCGGTGGTAGCTAGCGCCTTAAAAAAGGCATGTGTTTCAAAAGAACAGCTCAGTGCTGTGGCCTACACACGTGGACCGGGATTGATGGGTGCACTATTGGTTGGGTCTTCGTTTGCAAAATCACTGGCTATGGGGTTGGATCTTCCATTAATAGAAGTAAACCACATGCAGGCTCATATATTGGCTCACTTTATTGAAGATGATAGCCAAACAAAACCAGACTTTCCATTCCTTGCGTTGACCATTAGTGGTGGGCACACACAAATTGTAAAGGTTACAGATTATTTTAATATGGAAATTATTGGCCAAACTATTGATGATGCTGTGGGTGAAGCTTTTGATAAGTCTGCAAAAATCCTTGGATTTCCCTATCCCGGAGGTCCCTTAATTGATAAATATGCTCAATTGGGTAACCCAAATGCTTTTTCTTTTACCAAGCCTAAAGTGGGTGATTTGGATTTTAGTTTCAGTGGTTTGAAAACAGCTATATTATATTTCGTTCAAAACAATACCAAAACTAACCCAAATTTTATCAAAGAAAATATAGCAGACATTTGTGCTTCTATTCAATTTACAATTGTAGATTATTTAATGGACAAACTTAAAAATGCCGTTAAAGAAACAGGTATTAAAGAGGTTGCCATTGGTGGCGGAGTTTCTGCAAATAGCGGAATTCGCAAAGCGTTAAAAAAAGCTGAAACTGATTTTGGTTGGAAAACACACATCCCCAATTTTGATTACTGCACTGATAACGCTGCGATGATTGCTATAGTAGGCGAGCTAAAATACAAACAAAATGATTTTTCAGATATCAATGTTGCTTCCAAAGCACGAATGACTTTTTAAATTTTAACTATGCAACTTTTCTATCACCCTGAAGCTGATTCAATTCAACAACTTTTACTTTTTGATAAAGACGAAAGTCGGCATATAATAAAAGTATTGAGAAAAAATGCAGGTGATACACTTTTATTAACCAATGGAAGAGGTTATTTTTTTACTTCAGAAATTGTTTCTGCCAATCATAACAAATGTGGTGTAAAATTACTTTCAAAAGAATTACAACCTTCACTTCCCTATTTCCTTCACATGGTCGTGGCTCCAACTAAACTCAACGACCGTTTTGAATGGTTTCTCGAAAAAGCTACAGAAATTGGAGTCAGTGAAATTACCCCGGTGATTTGTGAACATAGCGAGCGTACAAAAATAAAGCCTGAACGCTATAATAAAATCGTGTTGAGTGCTATGAAACAATCCTTAAAGGCTTATTTACCTATAATTAATCCGGTTATTTCCTTCAGCAGTTTTATCAACTCTCAATCAATTATTACAGATTTGAAATGCATTGCCCATTGTGAAGAAGGTGATAAAAAGAACCTCAAGGATATACTCGTTCCCAAAACTTCATATACAATTTTAATAGGTCCTGAAGGAGATTTTTCAACCGAAGAAATTGAGCAGGCCAAACAAAAATCATTTCAACCTATAACGTTAGGTAATAGCAGACTTCGCACTGAAACTGCTGCTATTGTTGCAACGCAAAGCGTTGCTTTACTGAATCAATAATCAAACTCTTCCAGCAATCCTGTCTTTTGCCAGTTGGAGAACAGTATGAAACTGGTCCTCTCTATTGGTTTGTGTATTATCAATTTCAATGGCATCATCAGCTTTAATTAAAGGAGAATCTGCACGTGTTGTATCAATACGATCACGTTCGGTTACATTGGCATAAATTTCTTCAAAAGAAACCGATTTTCCTTTTTCCTGAAACTCTAAAAAACGTCTTTGGGCTCGTTCTTTAGCATCTGCAGTCATAAATATTTTTAATTCTGCTTCCGGAAAAACAACAGTACCTATGTCTCTTCCATCCATTACAACACCTTTATTTTTACCCATTTGTTGTTGTAGCTCAACAAGTTTTTTTCTAACTTCTGAAAGTTCGGCAACATGACTTACCCATTGTGAAACATCCATACTCCGAATTTCTTTTTCTACATTTTCACCATTTAGATAAATTAAAGCATTGTTTTGACCTAATTCAATTTTAAATTCAAGCTTTATTTCTTCAAGTCTGTCAATAAGCTTTTTTGATTCTAAAACAGCATTTTTCATACACCCTTCCCGAAGTGCAAACAAAGTTACTGCCCTATACATTGCACCTGTATCAACATAAATATAACCCAGATAAGCAGCCAATTGTTTGGCAACTGTACTTTTTCCTGTTGATGAAAATCCGTCTATGGCTATTGTAATTTTTTTCATGCTATCAAATGCTTAACTATTTCAAAAGTATTACTGTAAATCGATATTCAAACCAAAAAAGCTGGCAGCAGCAGCTGAACTGTATTTTGAATAGGAATAGCTCACTCTCAATTTATTTAATTTAATTCCAAATCCGGCACTTAAACCCGCAAAAGCTCTTTGTTCAACAATTCTAAGCTCCTCTGAACGTCTTACATTGTATCCAAGTCTTAAATTGAACGCACTTTCAGGAAAAATTTCGATACCAAAAATTACCCTTCGGTAGATATTATCAAAAAAACCGATATTTTCTTTTTGTACATTTCCTTCCAAATCGATTTCTTCACGTGCAGGATTAGAAAATGCAATGTTCCAAGTCTGTAAATTCTCTAATGTTAAATGCCACCTTATTGGAATGTTTTGAGGTGTCTGTGAAATTCCAAAGTCTACCTCAAATGGTAGTTTTTCATAAGTTTCGTGATAAGGTGTAAACTGTGTACCTATATTTCTGGCAACAGCAGCTATGTGCAAGTCCCAGGGTTCATAAATATACATTAGGCCAATATCAATTGCTCCTCCAAAAGAGCTGTATTCCTCAAGTTTTGATGAAATGAGCTTTACATTCACTCCCCAGTAAAAGTCTGACCAGGGAATGTTCCTGGCATATCCTGCAGAAAGTGCCACTTCACCACCTCCAAACTTTCCTGTTGACTCCCCTTGTTCATCATAACCATCAAATTTACCATAATTGATATAGGTTACACCGGTATGAAACACCTGTGTGCGACGATCCCACAAATAAGCATAAGAAGCAGTTCCATAATTTACATCTGCGAAATAGTTGATATAATTGACAGATAGCTGATTGTCCATTAAAGGGTTAATTGATGCCGGATTATACATACCTTGTGTGGGGTCATAATCATAATTAGTGAGTACTTTTCCTCCTAAAGCGGCTTGACGTGGTGAATTTACGAGATTTAAAAACTGATAGGTGCCCTTTCCTCCAATTTGAGAATAACTCAGTACGGAACATAGTATAAAGATTGCAATTAGAATCCTTTTATGCATAAGATAGTGCGGGTTTGCATTCTCAAATTTGGGAGAATATACATTTAATTAAACGAGTGCAAGTATAATTTATTTTCAGCATTCATAAAAAAAGGAAAGCTACAATCTACTTTCCTTTTTTAATCATTTTTCGTCTTTCTTATTTAAAGCTTTTTTGCATTTTTGACTTTTTCTTTGGTCAACGCCAGTTTTAATACATCGTGCATGTCTTTTACATAATGAAATTTCAGACCTTTTAAATAATCGTCTTTTATTTCTTCAATATCACGTTTGTTTTCTTCACAAAGTAATATTTCTTTAATACGTGCTCGCTTTGCCGCCAAAATTTTTTCTTTGATTCCACCTACAGGAAGCACTTTTCCTCTTAAAGTTATTTCGCCTGTCATTGCAATGCTCTTCTTGACCTTTCGCTGCGTAAATAGGGATACTAAAGAAGTTAACATTGTGATTCCTGCACTGGGGCCATCTTTTGGAGTGGCACCTTCAGGAACGTGTATATGAACGTTGTAGTTTTCAAACACATTCGGATCAATTTGGAGTTCGTCTGCATTTGATTTTATATACTCCATTGCAATGGTGGCAGACTCTTTCATCACCTTACCCAAATTACCGGTAATTGTTAAATTACCTTTACCTTTTGACAAAGCTGACTCAATAAAGAGTATATCGCCCCCCACACGGGTCCAGGCCAAGCCGGTAACTACTCCTGCTACATCATTGTTTTCATATTTATCGCGTTCCATTTTTGGCGCACCTAACACTTTTAAAATATCATCGTTTGTGGCTTTCAAATTATACTCCTCCTCCATGGCAATATTCATCGCTGCATGGCGAACCATTTTGGCGATTTGCTTTTCAAGACCACGAACTCCAGATTCACGGGTATAGCCTTCTACAATTTTTTCTAATTGCGGTTTAGCAATTTTTAAATGAGAATTGTCAAGCCCATGTTCTTTTAATTGTTTGGGAAGTAAGTGCCTTTTAGCAATTTCCACTTTTTCTTCTATAGTATATCCCGTTACGTTGATGATTTCCATCCTGTCTAACAAGGCAGGCTGAATGGTATTTAAACTATTTGCTGTTGCTACAAACATAACTTTTGAAAGATCAAAACCAACTTCCAAGAAATTGTCATGAAAATCACTGTTTTGTTCCGGGTCAAGTACTTCTAACAATGCTGAAGAAGGGTCTCCCTGATTACCTAGTGATAATTTATCTATTTCATCAAGGACAAAAACAGGATTGGAGGTTTCAGCTTTCTTTACACTTTGTATAATTCGCCCGGGCATAGCTCCTATATAGGTTTTTCGATGCCCTCTAATCTCTGATTCATCTCTGAGACCACCTAGTGAAACCCTTACATATTTGCGCCCTAAAGCTTCTGCAACAGACTTTCCAAGTGATGTTTTACCTACTCCGGGAGGCCCATACAAACAAAGGATTGGGGACTTCATGTCATTACGAAGCTTCAATACTGCCAGGTATTCAACAATTCGTTTTTTTACTTCATCCAATCCATAATGATCTCTGTCTAAAATGCGTTTGGCACGCTTTAAATCAAATTTATCTTTTGAATAGTGGTTCCAGGGTAAATCTAAAAATAACTCCAGATAATTTCTTTGAATAGAATATTCGGCTACCTGAGGGTTCATACGCTGTAATTTCGCCAATTCTTTATTGAAATGTTTTTCAACATTTTTTGACCATTTTTTCTTTTTGGCTTTTTTGCGCATTTCATCCAACTCTTCTTCATGAGAAACTCCACCTAACTCTTCCTGAATAGTTTTCATTTGCTGATGCAAAAAGTATTCGCGTTGTTGTTGATCCAAATCATAACGCACTTTTGACTGAATATCATTTTTCAATGCTAATTTTTGAAATTCAACATTCATGAATTTCAAAGTTTCAAGGGCTCTTTCTTCCAGCGAATTGATTTCCAGCAATTTCTGTTTATCCTTAACATCAATATTCATGTTGGAAGACACAAAATTGATTAAAAATGAATTGCTTTCAATATTTTTAATTGCAAAAGAAGCTTCAGAAGGAATGTTTGGACTTTCATTGATGATTTGAAGGGCAAGCTCTTTTATTGAATCGATAATGGCCTTAAACTCCTTACTGTTTTTTGCGGGTTTGGCTTCTTCTACTTCTTTTATTTTTGCTTTAAAATAAGGAGTAATAGAAGTTAATGAATCAATTTCAAAGCGTTTTTTTCCCTGAATTATAACAGTAACATTACCGTCGGGCATTTTTAGAACTCTTAATATTTTTGCTACTGTTCCCAAACGATTGATGTCTTTTTCATCCGGTTCTTCAACACCTTCCACCTTTTGTGAGACCACCCCAATGACCTTTGAGTTTTTATTGGCTTCATTGATGAGTTTTATTGATTTGTCTCTTCCGGCCGTAATTGGAATTACAACTCCTGGAAAAAGAACTGTGTTTCGCAATGGTAGGATAGCAAGTTCATTTGGTAGTTCTTCTTTGTTGATGGCATCTTCATCTTCAGAAGTCATTAGAGGGATTAACTCTGTTTCATCGTTTAAATCCTGAAATGACAAACTGTCGATATCTATAAGTTTTGATTTTGACATATCTTAAAATAAGTCATTGTGTCATAAAAAACACAATGTGATTAACTATTTATTTATTAAATTATTTTATAAAAGCATTGTTTTTCAAATACTTAAGCAATATTTAATTTGCTTTATTTATCTTATGT
>NZ_CAXBAN010000093.1:0-8093 GCF_963973675.1 uncultured Planktosalinus sp.
CCTTGAAATAAAATTCCAAGGGTTTCAATCAACTAACTAACCAAATTATGAAAGCCCGGTTTGGGGAACTCAATCATATGATAAATATGATTATAATCGTACTCTCATATAGTAAGACGCAATAGTCTGATTTTCATTACATTTTTTAAGAAATATATAACACTCCCTGGGTTTTATAACACCATCAAATTACACCCTCTAATATCACTTGTATCAAATCTACCAAGGATTTCAAAGCTACCGTTAGTAAAGAAAAAAATGGATAAGACTTTTTAAATCACTGAATAGAATTTAATCAACAACAACTTTGAATTGCTTAAGTGCCGAAAGAAAAATTATTTTATTTTAAGGGTAAAATAAAAAACTTGCCGGATTTTAATTCTCTTGAACATTTTCCCACTCTATATCTTTGACAATGGTAAAATAAAGATTGCCACCACTGCTTGGGTTTGGAATTTGACCTTCAACATAAGGGCTGTATAGTTCTAATAAATCACCATTAAGGCGGTATTCATAAGACATGGAACTTTCACCGGCAACCCCTCTTTTCCTTATACTTAGTGTATCTGTTATACTTTCATTATAATGAATTAGTATATAATCTGTATTATCAATATTTTCAGTTAATGGAGATTGGAGACTGCTTCCATAGATTATCCCTTGCCATCCATCCGGAAGAATACTATCGCCAAACAGGGTTTTACCGGAAGCCACACTTACCGCATCGTCAACCACTACAAGCTCAATGGTATCAGTTGAAGATGCAAAATAACCGGGATAATAAAGAAATACTTCACCGTCAGAAGGAATAGCACCTTCTGTATTATACAATTCTATATAAAAATGAAAAGATACAGGGGAATCACCTGTAGGTTTCTCATCATTATTGCTGCAGCTTGTTAGAAATAGACAAGCGATTAAAATATATTGTGTTGCTTTCATAACTTTATTTTTTAATTATTAAACGTTTAATTTGTTGTTGAGAGCCATAGTTGATAATCACAAAATACAGACCGGTCTGAAACCCTGCTGTATTTATTGTGGTTTCATAAGTATGCGCTTGGTTGTTTTTATAAACAATGATGCCGCTTTTATCAGCTATCTCGATTGTAAATGTGTCATCTTGAGTGGTCATTATTGTAAATGCGGTTTTGGCAGGGTTTGGATAAATCATAAATTCGTAATCTTCATTTATGGAATTCTTTTGGTCACCTGGCAAAGGTGAATGAAAATTACATTCAGTGCCTAAATATACATGTGTTATTAATTTATTCCCCCAAAATGGTGAGCCACAATAATTAACTGCAACATATAATTCACTGATATTGCTTGGGTGAGAAGATACACTTACTTGCACCATATTTGTGCCTTGACCGTTTAAAATAGTTCCATTTGAAATTGACCAATTGTAGGTTGCACCGGGATATGAGGTAGTGCTGAAATATTTTGGTGCCGCACCAACACACATGGTATCCGGCCCGGAAACAGGTGCAGAAAACAATTGGGTCAATACTTTACTAACAGCTCTATTGCCACAATTTGGTGTTACGGTCAAAGTACCACCGCCGTGATTTATAGCCTGAACAGTAACAGAAGTAGTGCCTTGACCGGATAGTATGGTCAAGTTTGAAGAAACTTCCCAATTATAATTAGTTACTCCAGGCAATGTGTTAACGGTATAAGTAGCCGATTGTCCAGCGCAAAGGGCATCATTACCCGATATGGCAAAAGGTGTATGACTGATGCCAATATCGCTGATATAACCATACATCCGAGCTACTTGCATAGGTGTGAATTGATTTCTGCAAAGTCCTGAAGAATAACTCATAATATTGTTCATTAAGGGCGTCCAAGTATCACTCCAATTATCAGTACCTCCTAAAAATGCATCGTATATACACGTATTATTTTGAATTGTGTAATAATATTCTGGATTGCGATCCGGATTTCGTAAGCCTGGATCTGCAGGGGTATCACATAGCTTGTCACCATTAACTGCACATTTTTTGTCGCCGGAACTGGTACAGAATAGTCCTTGAGTCGCTGTTCGGCTTACAGGTTCTTGCCTACAGTTGTTTGCATCTTCATTAAAACTATTGGCAGATCCTTTTCGTCGATTATGAGTATGAAGAAGCCCCAAATTATGGCCAACCTCATGAGCTAAAACATCTGCTATTGATGATGAAAAATTCCCAAAGGTAGCAATAGAATTAACAAAATGAGGCGTACTGTTTGACCAAGGAAGCCTTGCTATTCCTCCCCAAATATCCTCAAAATTATTGACCCCTTTTGGCCATCTAACAAAATGAACATTAATAGCACCGGATATGTGGTGATTTGCCCAGTAAGTATCAAGATATTCATCACCAAAATTAGCATAGTTATTATTATTTACAATACCAACATCACAAAGCAAATAAAAATATATATTGGTATTTGTAGCAGTAAATATGTCGTTAAGTAAATCTATGGTTGTATGTACATTCGCAATTGAAATATTGCTTGACGGATTGCTGTTTTCTCTGTAAATCCAAGCTTTAATGGGTATCCAATATACTTTTGAGCCTGAAGAAAACATACTACTATTAATTGTAAATGTTTCACCATTTTCAATTAGTTCAAGATAGTTTTCCGGTATGTCTATGCCGTGTTCTAAAAGAATATCCACATAAACCTGATTGTCAGGGTCTTCATAAAATTTATCCAACATTTCTTCTTCCGTAGAAGAATATGTCCCACATTCAAAAATATTTCTTTCTTCTTCTTGAGAAAAAGACTGAATACTAAAGAAAAAAAAGATTATTAAAAATGGAATTGATATTCTAGAAAACTGGGGGGGGGGGAAAATTTACTTTCATAACCTATAACGTTTATTCATAATCAATAAATATAATTAAAATTATTCTTAATAAGCCCGAAAATCATTGAAAAATAAGATGTTAATTGATTTTTTAAAATTAAAGCACCATCAAATTACACCCTCTAATATCACTTGAGTCAAACCTGCCCAACACTTCAAAGCTGCCATTTGTATGTACTTTACCTAAATCCTGAGTAGCAATAAATGAGCAAGAGTTTATATTGGCCAGGTCAATGATGTTAATACCACCGGTATGGTGATTATTAACAGTTAATGGGTCTTCAGTGTCGCGAGTTAACACTTTCATCCAGGGTGGGCAGTTAAAGATGCCATCGCCTTTGGAGTAAGCTTGTGACAGCAATTCGGTCATGCCATATTCACTGTGGATTTTTGAAACACCAAATCCTTGTTTTAAAATGGCGTGCAACTCACTTCTTATGAGTTCTTTTCTTCTTCCTTTCATTCCGCCGGTTTCCATGACAATGGTGCTTTTAAGTGAAAATTGATGCTTTTCAATTAAGTCGAGTAATGCAAATGAAACGCCAATCAGCAACACTTTCTTTCCTGCGGCATCAAGGCTTTTTAATTTTTCTGCAATCACATCATATTGATTGAGGTAAAAACCGCTTTCGGTATGATTGCTTTGGGCAATAAAGTCATTGACCATATAGATTAATGACGAGCCTTCTCTTTCGAGATAAGAAGGCAGTAATCCCAGAACCACATAGTCTTCAACAGGTCCATAAAAGTGATTGAACCCTTTATTAAAACTTTGTTTATAGAGATTTAAATCGGGCACTAAATGCTTGCTTGTTTGGCTTCCGGTGGTGCCACTACTGGTGAAGATGGCTTGTGGGTTTCTTGAAGTGGAGATTACCTTTTTTGTTTTAAAAAATTCAATGGGTAAAAATGGGATTTCATTAATCGTATTTATTTCTGAAGGATGTTTATATAACAAATCGCAAAAAGAACGATACACGGAATTGTTCTCAAACTGATATTGAAAAACCTTTAGTGCTTTCTGTTCAAACTCCCTTGCTGAACTGATTGTAAAAATCGAATCTAAACGCATTATTAAACCAAACTAGTATAAATCAAAAAAAGCTTCCGCAAGTTACGGAAGCTTTTCAAAATGTATAAATTATAAACCTTAGTTTATGATTAATTTTTTAGTTGTTGTGGTATTGTTTTGAGAAACCTGAACCAAGTAAATTCCTGATTTCAAATTAGAAACATTCAAGGTATTGTTTGAAACGGTTTTAGAAATCACTAGTTTTCCTAATACGTCAAAAACTGCAACCTGTAAAGGCTGGTTTGTTTTTGTTTGAATTGAAACCACACCGTTTCTTGCCGGGTTAGGGTACAAGTTGAAAGATGTTTCCAGGTTGTCTCCTAATGACAAGGTTCTTGTATAGGTTCCAATTGGCCAAGGGTTTGCAGCCGTACTGTTTGATGTTTCATCATCATTGGCATCTACTCCGCTAAAAGACCAGCTATCAAGATCAAACGTAGTTCCGTCAGGACCTGTATCGTCATTTCTGTAAGCCCAACCATCAAGATGCTCCCAAGGCTCACCAGTCCCATCAACATCAATATCGCCAAAGATGTCAAATACATCACCTGTAATGTTTCCACCACCATCATCAACAACATTGTTAAATAACTCTATGGCGTCGTCACCGTTAATGTTAGCAACCTCACCAACAAAAGTAGGAGTCGCATCAAAATAGTTTTCAAATTCTACAGCTTCTGAAGCTACCCAAATATAATCGCCTGCCGTTGCAGAACCGGAAAAAACCAATTCTACACCATCAGTACCTCCACCGTTATTGGCAGAACCAACACCATAGGTGCTTAAATCAGGTATATCGTTGATTACATAAATTTCAATAGCTTTTGGCAAACCACCGGGAAGTGGACCATCAAATACCCCTGTCAAGACCATATCCTGAGCAGACATATTTACTGCAAATAAAATTGCAAATAATAAAGTAATTTTTTTCATTGTTTAAGGTGTTTAATTAAGCATACAAATATATAAAGATTGATTGTTAAATCTATGAAATTACGTGGTTTTTTGATTCCGGTTAACGAAAAAATAACATACTAAAACACATTTCCTGAAATCTACCTTCATTGTCTTCAACTATTTAAACAGTTAAACCCAAATTTACCCTATGTTACATTAATGTTATTATTGCCTTTTCTCAGCGCAGGAAAAAATAATTTAATCGTATCTTTACTTTATAAAAATATTTTCTTAATTATTTTGAAACATGAAGAAAAAGGACATCAAAATATTGTTGGTTGATGATGAACCGGATATTTTGGAAATTGTTGAGTACAACCTCTCCTCTGAAGGGTATCAGGTTTTAACAGCCGAAAATGGTCTTGAAGCCATAAAAAAAGCAAAGAAACACCACCCCCACTTAATCATACTTGACGTAATGATGCCCGAAATGGATGGTATTGAGGCTTGTGAAAAATTAAGAGGCATTCCCGATTTATCCGAAACCATTATCACATTTCTTACGGCCAGAGGTGAAGACTATTCTCAGGTAGCCGGTTTTGAAGCCGGAGCAGACGACTACATCACCAAACCCATTAAACCCAAAGTTCTGGTTAGCAAAGTAAAGGCTCTTTTGAGACGGTTTAAAGAAACAGGACCGGAAGAATCTACGTTGAGCTTAGGCAACCTAATAATCAATCGCGAAGAATATAAAGTCATTAAAAACAAAAAAGAAATAACGCTTCCGCGAAAAGAATTTGAGCTCTTAGCCTTGCTGGCTTCCAAGCCGGGAAAAGTATTTAAACGTGAAGACATCCTTGATAAAGTGTGGGGCAATGAAGTAGTGGTTGGCGGCCGCACCATTGATGTGCACATCAGAAAGCTAAGAGAAAAAATTGGTGATGACAGCTTTAAAACCGTTAAAGGTGTAGGCTATAAATTTGTTGTTTAATGACAAAAAAACTCAAAACAACATATCGTTTTGCTTTAATAACATCAATTTACATCACGTTCATTTCATCTTTGAGCTATATTGTATTAAGTCTATTAAACGGAGTCTTTATTTTACCTAACTTCTTACTGTTTGTAGCACTTATTTACATTTTTTCATTCGTTATAGTCCAGTTTAGAGTCAAGCGATTTATTTACAAGCAAGTAAAAAAAATTTATAATGATGTGAGCTTGCTGGACGCTTCTACTCTCAAGCCTAAACAAATTACAACCGATATGGACTCGTTGACCCGAGAGGTTGAAAAATTTGCAGAAAACAAAAAACTTGAAATTGAAACGCTCAAAGTGCGTGAAGAATATCGTAAAGAATTTATGGGTAATGTGGCCCACGAACTTAAAACGCCCTTATTTACGGTTCAGGGCTATATTCTGACTCTGCTTGATGGTGCTATGAAAGATAAGTCGGTTAGAAAAAAATATTTACAAAGAGCCAGTAAAGGTGTTGACAGACTCATTTACATTGTAAAAGATTTAGATATGATCACCAAACTCGAAATCGGAGATTTGGTGCTAAACAAAGAAAAAATCAATATTATTGAGCTGGTTCAAAATGTATTTGACCTGCTCGAAATGAAAGCTGCCAAAAAAAACATCACACTTACTTTTGACAGAAAATATGACTATTCTATTTTCGTAAATGCCGACAGAGAACGAATTCAACAAGTGCTTACAAATTTAATTGTCAACTCGGTCAAATATGGCAAAGAAGGAGGCACCACCGAAGTTAGTATCGAAGATTTAATCAAAAACAAGGTCATCGTAAGAATAACCGATAACGGAGAAGGAATTGCCAAAGAATACCTTACACGGATTTTTGAACGCTTTTTCAGGGTTGACAAAAGTGGATCACGCAAAGAGGGTGGCTCAGGACTTGGGTTATCAATTGTAAAACACATTATAGAAGCCCATAATGAAAAAATTTATGTAGAAAGTGAACTTGGAGTGGGCTCAGAGTTTTCCTTTACGCTCGAAAAGTCTAAATAGCGAATTAAAATCAACCTCCTGTTGTAAACTTTTTAAGCCACTATAATTTGAAACATTATTTAGTTTTTTGAAAGTAAATTCTTCCTGATTGCAATAAGGCACTACACCACTTTCATCAAGTTTTTTTGCCAAATATTCCTGTTCATATTGCCCGGGAGTGGGAATAAAAAAAGCTTTCTTTTCTAATAGAGCCAAATCCATAATAGTGGTATAACCCGATCTTGAAATAATGAGCTCGCTTTCATTGATTGCCTTTTCAAGGGCTTTGGTACTCATAAAGTTGTAAACCCTAAAATTGCCCTTGTTGTAGCAATGTTGCTTTTCTTCTACTTTTCCTAACACAAAAAGAACTTTTTTGTCGGTCACGTGCAGTTCCTTCATCAATTTTTCTTCTAAATATGTGCGTTGCGGTTCGGGTCCGGAAAGTAATACAAGAATATCATATCGGATTCTCAAATGTAATTTGTTCATACGGCTCAAAGGACCCATATATGTAACCCCTAGGGGTAACTGTTCGGGATGTCCCAATTTACCTGACAAGTTTGCGGAACCCGCTAAATCCGGTACCCAGCAAACATCAAACTTTCTAACAAAATCCAGGTGCAATTTGGTGCTCAGCCAGGTTGTTGAGCCGGTTAATACGCTGAGCTGATGAGTTATATAAGCTGAAGGAATGTTCTTATTTCTAACTCCCAACCTGTTATCTGAAATGATTCCCTGAATTTGATGGTTGGCCACCAGTTTTTTTACCAGCTTTTTTTCTGCTTTAATCGTTTTGAGCATTTTGGGGCTATCTAGCAATAATTTCCACTTAAAACCTGAGGCTTTTTTTGAATAAGTAATGTTATAAGAAGGCAACTCAACAGTTTCAAGTTCGGGAAATTCTTTTCGCAGCAAGGCCAATGCCGCTCCATCAGAAGCCAGTAATGGGTTGTAATTGTTCTCCTGCAAAGCTTTAATAACAGGAACACACCGTGTGGCATGACCCAATCCCCAATTTAAAGGAGCAACCAAAATGGTTTTTTGATCTTCCATAAAAACAAAGGTAAGGATTATTGCTACTGCTGAGTATTTCATTAATTTTGCCAAAACTTTATTTTATTGTTGTGGGAAGTAAAAACAAACTCAAACGTTTTAAAGAAAATGAAACTTTTTCAAATGTCATTCAACCCACACGGGAAGAGTTGACCCTAGGTTCATTTAGCTACAAAGGAAAATGGAACGAAATCT
>NZ_CAXBAN010000094.1:0-8075 GCF_963973675.1 uncultured Planktosalinus sp.
CTTTTAATCACAAAATTAGGAGTGGCAATCAATCCTTCACCATTTCGAATCACACCTCCTATAATCGCGGAGCGTGTAAAATCGAGTGAACGGATGGTCTTCTCGGAAACATAAGATTTTGCAGAAACCTCAAATTCCAGTAACTCTGCATTCATATTAGTGAGCTTGGTCATAGCAACTACCTCACCTTTTCTAATATATCTGAAAATATCGTTGGCTGCCAAAAGTTTTTTATTAATTAAGGTATCGATTCCTATTGACTGCGATAATTGAAAATAATCCATATTCTCAACTAATGCTATAGTTTTTTTCACTCCTTTGGATTTAGCAACCAGGCAAGACATTATATTGGTTTCACTGTTTCCGGTTACGGCTATAAAAGCATCCATATCGTGGATTGACTCTTCCTCCAGCAATTCAACGTTTCTTCCATCACTATTGATTACCAGAATGTTGGGCAACATATCAGCAAGGTCAAATGCTTTTTGTTTGTCGCTTTCTATGAGTTTAACCTTAAAGTGGCTTTTACACAGTTCTCGAGCAGTTTTAAAACCAATCTTACTTCCTCCCAAGATCATGACATTTTTGATATCTTCCCTTATTTTTCCGGTGAGTTTGTAGACTTCTTCTACGCCCTCCAAAGTTGTTAAAAAATAAACCTGGTCTCCTTCTTTATAAACTGTATCTCCACGTGGTATTAAAGTATATTGGGTTCCAAAACGCTGAATAGCAATTGGTATAAACTCAATACCGGGATAGACTTCAGCAGCTTCTTTGACTGTTTTACCTACAAACATAGCAGTTCTTGGAAGTTTGATTCCAAACATTGTGAGTACTCCGTCATCAAATTGATAGGTATTGCTAAAAGCACTTTGGTTTAATAAGAGCTCAATTTCTGCGGAAGCAAGAGATTCTGGCGAAATCAATTCATCAATGCCAAAAGTCGAAAAACCTATTTCATCTTTATTTTTAATCCATTCAGTATTTGAAATACGTGCAATGGTTTTTTTGGCACCCATTTGTTTAGCTATAAAACAAGCTGTAATGTTTGTGGTTTCGCTGGAAGTAACCCCTATAAGCATATCTGCTCGTTCTACCTGAGCATCTTTCAAGACTGAAGGTGATGTACAATCACCTTTTAGAACTCTTATATCAAGGTGTGCTTCAGCATACGACAAATTGTCTTTAATATTGTCAATTAATATGATATCCTGAGACTCATAAGACAGTAACTTTGCTAAATGAAAGCCCACTTCACCGGCACCTGCAATTATTATTTTCATTGAGATAAAAATTTACAAACCAAGCTCTTGTTCTTTGTGGTTGTTGAAACGAAAAGTATTACAAAGTTACTATAAAAAAATTCATACAACCGCATTTCATTTAAAATTCTATTATGACAAAAGCAAAGCTAAAATGCTATATTTGCACAAAATATTGATATGAGTGAAAAAGTAAAACCCTACAAAAAATCTGACCTCAACAAAAAAAAGCAGGTGCAAAATATGTTTGATACCATTTCAGGAAATTACGATGGTTTAAACAGGGTTATTTCATTGGGTATTGATAAAAAATGGCGTAAAAAAGTAATCAGGTATGTTATGAAAACTAAACCTGAAACTGTACTTGATATTGCTACCGGTACTGGAGACCTTGCCATTAGTTTTGCTCAATTTGACATTAAAAAAATTGTGGGTTTTGACCTCTCTGAAGGCATGCTTTCCATCGCGAGAAAAAAAGTAATCAAACAAAAACTGGCCGATAAAATTGAATTTATTCAAGGTGATTCTGAAGAGATGCCCTTTGAAGACAATAGTTTTGACGCCATCACAGTAGCATTTGGTGTAAGAAATTTTGAAAATCTTGAAAAAGGGCTTTCTGAAATTTTCAGAGTTTTAAAACCTGAAGGCACTTTTGTGGTTTTGGAAACTTCGGTACCTACTAAAACACCATTCAAACAAGGTTATTTTTTTCACACAAAATACGTGCTTCCATTAGTAGGCAAACTCTTTTCAAAAGATAAGGTGGCTTATAATTATTTAAGTGAAAGTGCTTCAGTATTTCCTTATGGTGAACACTTCAACAATATTTTGAGAAAAACAGGGTTTAAAGAGGTGAAAAATAAACCACAAACTTTTGGGGTTGCAAGTATCTACTTAGCATCAAAATAGATTTATGAAGAATATTTTTTTGGTATTAGCACTTCTCTTTTTGGTTGAAACAGCACAGGCTCAATTATTTTCTAAAGAGCGTCTCGCAAATCTTGAGAACTTTGATCAACGCAGATGGAGCTGGGGTTATTTTTTGGGATTTAATAATTATGACTTTAAATTTAATTATAAAAATGAAACAGGCGAGCCCGATATTGCAGTGGAAACCAACGGAGGTTTTAATGTAGGGTTGATTGGTGACTTGAGACTTAACAACTATTTTAATTTAAGACTCGAACCGGGCCTTTATTACACTGAACGCAATCTAATTTATCCAGGTTTTGAAGAAGAACGCGACTTTTTGAGAGAAGTTAAATCAACTTATATTCATGTACCACTTTTGCTTAAAGTTTCAACTAAAAGGCTAAATAACTTTAAACCTTTTCTTGTTGCAGGCATATCTACATCATTTGATTTAACAAGTGATGAAACAAACCCTGAAGACAACAGTGTTGGCCGATTTAGAATGACGACCAGCAACTACTATTATGAGCTTGGTTTTGGAATTGATTTTTATTTGTTTTACTTCAAGTTTACTCCGTCTATAAGGGGTGTTTTTGCTTTAAATGACGAGTTGATTAGAGATATAGACCCCAACAGTCCTTATACTGTAAATATTGACAAACTTTCTTCAAGAGGGGTTTTTATCAACTTCACCTTTCAATAGAACGGTGAAATTCACTCAATAAAATGGAAGTAGCCATGGCCACATTGAGGCTTTCTGTTTCCATTGAATCCCCAAATTGAGGAATACTTATTTTAATGGTCAAAAATAGCTCCAACTCCTCTGAAATACCTTTACCTTCATTACCCATCAACAATATAGCGTCTTTGGGAAGTTGTTCTTTATAAACAGAATGACCATCCATAAAGGCTGCATAAACGGGCAAGTTGTTTTCACTTTTAAAAAATGAAATCAAATCTTTATAAAAAACAGTTACCCTGGCAAGTGAACCCATTGATGCCTGCAAAACTTTTGGATTAAAACAGTCTACTGTGTCATTAGAACAAATGATTTGCTGCACCCCAAACCAATCACACAACCGTATGATTGTGCCTAAGTTACCGGGGTCTCTAACACCATCCAGAACAACTTGAATTCCTGCATTATGATACTTCTTGAGAGCTGAAATTTCAAAAACTGCCAATGCTGAATTCGGACTTTTCAAGGCACTAATTTTCTTGAGCTCAGCTTCTAAAACTTCAGTTGTTTTAGACTCAGGTATACCAGTAATCATTGAAGTTGCAAAAAGTGAATGCAACTTCCACCCTGCCCGATAAAACTCCTGAATAACTTTTGTACCTTCGACAAAAAATAATTGGTATTTTACTCTATATTTTTTTTGCCGTAAAGACGTTATTAACTTTATTTGACTTTTGCTTACCATGCAAAACTTGTATTTTTGAACACTAATTAATTCACTTTTTGAAAAAGCTATCTACAAAAATACCATTATTTCTGCTAACTCTGTTTATTTTGAGTTCTTGCGACGCCGTTAAAAAAGTTAACGAAAATGATTTATTACTTACTAAAAATACCATTTTAGTTGATGGAGAAGAAAGTACAAATGCCGGCGCATACAGTCAAATAATACAAGACCCCAACTCACGTCTGTTAACAATACCTATAGCACTTCACTTTTACAATCTTGCCAGTGAAAAAACAGATTCTGTTTACTATGCACAACTTTATGAAACCCCTAAAAAAAAGAATCGTCTCTTTACTATTTTTTCACAAAAACAAGTCGAAGAAATTGTCAATTACAAAGTGGGTTTCAATAACTGGATCAAAAATAATGGTGAAGCACCTGTTATAATCAGACAAGAACGTGCAGAACGATCAAAAAACCGTATTGAAGAATATTATAAAAGCTTTGGATGGCTCAATGCCAAAGCCAGTTACGAGATTGTGGAAGACACCGTAAAAGAGAAACGGGCATCCATAATTTACAAAGTAGAAAGACAAAAACCTTATTTTTTAGATTCAATCGTAAAAAAAATTGACTCTCCAATTGTTGACTCCCTTTTCAAAACAACTGAAAGAAAAAGTCTGATCAAACCCGGACAACAATATACCAGAAATAATTTTGCTAATGAAAGAGATCGGGTAACAATTCAAATGCGAAATTCAGGTTTATTTCATTTTAATCAGGAGGCCATATCCTTTATTGCTGACACAGTAAACACAGGACATAAAGCCAATATTGAATACCTCATCAGTGACCGGGCCATACAAATTGGAGACACAACCATTTTGGAACCTTATAAAATCCATAAAGTTCAAAAGATTAACATTATCACAGATTACAGTTTTGAAAATCGCAATAAAAAATTTCAAGACTCCATTGCTTACAACGGCTATAACCTCTATAGTTATGGCAAAATGAGCTATAAGCCCAAAGCCCTTACATTTGCTTCCTTTATAGAACCCGGTAAAATCTTTAAAGATACAGACCGCACCTTAACCTACAATCATTTAAGTGAACTCAGAGTGTTTAGATACCCAAATATCAATTACGAAATTGATCCGGCAGACAGCACACAAACTGATTTGACAGCAACCATCTTATTAACCCCCCGAAAGAAGTTTGGAGCTAGTTTTGATGTAGATGTTTCCACTTCTAGTATTCAGGATATAGGAATTGGTTTCAGCACATCCTTCTTAACTAGAAATGTATTCAAAGGTGCCGAAACACTTGAAATCTCTGCAAGGGGAAGTATTGGTTCCTCAAAAGATGTCGCTGAAAGAGACAGTCGGTTTTTCAATCTTTCTGAAGTTGGTGGGGACATAAAACTAGGAATACCGCGAATTTTGTTTCCCTTAAACACTGAAAACATCATTCCAAAATACATGTCGCCTTACACAAATATAAGTGTAGGTGCCAGCAGCCAAAGGAACATAGGATTGGACAAACAAACCACCAATCTGATTTGGAATTACAAATGGAGCCCAACACGCATTCACACTTATAGAATGGATTTGGCAAATATTCAATACATCAGAAATTTAAATACAGGAAATTACTTCAACGTATATAAAAATTCTTATGACCGTTTAAACGAAATTGCTCTTGAAAATAGTGCAAACATCAATCCTTTATATTTTAATTATGACGATGACAGCAACCCCCAGTCTCTAATAATTCCCGAAGGAACTGATGGTTTTCTTTCTGATTTTAACCAAACCGATTTGGAAGGGTTTTCAGCAGAAGAACAACAAACAATCAGAAATATAAATCAACAAAAGGAACGTCTTACAGAAAACAACCTGATTTTTGCTTCAAATATTTCCTGGATTAGAGACTCTAGGCAAACTGTTTTTGACAACGAGTTTTCTCGTATCAGGCTAAAGCTTGAATTTGCAGGAAATGTCCTTTCAGGTATCTCTTCACTTGCAGGAATTGAAAAAAACAATAACAACAACTATGAGGTTTTCAATGTCACTTTTTCTCAATATGTAAAATTTGATGCTGAATATGTTAGGTATTGGGAAATCAACAAACAAACTCACGTTGCCATGCGTCTTTTTGGAGGAATTGCCATTCCTTATGGAAATTCCAACAGCATCCCTTTTAGCAGAAGTTATTTCGCAGGAGGACCAAATGACAACAGAGGATGGCTTCCTTTTAGGTTAGGTCCCGGAGCCAGTAACAGAGGAGATGAGTTTAATGAAGCAAACCTAAAACTGGCCGCCAATTTAGAATACCGCTTTACAATTTTAGGTTCAATAAAAGGTGCTTTGTTTGTAGATACAGGAAATATTTGGAATGCACTTGACAATATTAACGATGAAAAATCAACTTTTGAGGGATTTTCTGACTTGAAAGATATCGCGGTAGGTTCAGGTTTTGGATTGAGGTATGATTTTGGCTTTTTTGTGCTTAGAGGAGACCTGGGTTTTAAAACCTACAACCCGGCCAGAGAGGAAGGTGACCGATGGTTTAAGGAATACAACTTTAGTAATACTGTCTTAAACATTGGGATAAACTATCCTTTTTAAGTTTATATTTTTATACTTTTGTAGTTCTCAAAATACTACTCAATTATGGCAAGTCACAATATAGAGCCCGGTGTTGCAACCGGAAAAAAAGTTCAGGAAATCCATCAGCTAGCTAAAGCAAAAGGTTTTGCCCTACCTGCTGTCAATGTTGTTGGGTCCAATTCAATCAATACCGTTTTGGAAACAGCTGCGACTTTAAATGCTCCCGTTATCATTCAATTTTCAAATGGAGGTGCACATTTTAATGCAGGAAAAGGACTTTCAAATGAAAACCAACAAGCTGCTATTGCCGGTGGTGTTTCTGGTGCTAAACACATTCACGAACTTGCTAAAACCTATGGAGCAACTGTTATAGTACACACAGACCATTGTGCAAAAAAACTATTACCCTGGATTGATGGCCTTTTGGATGCAGGTGAATCACATTTCAAAAAATACGGTATTCCTCTTTATAGTTCTCATATGCTGGACCTATCAGAGGAACCCATTGAGGAAAACATTGAAATTTCAAAACACTACCTTGAGCGGATGAGCAAAATGGGAATGACTTTGGAAATCGAACTGGGAATTACAGGCGGCGAAGAAGATGGTGTAGACAATACTGGTGTAGACTCCTCAAAACTCTATACCCAACCGGAAGAAGTTGCTTATGCGTATGAAGAGCTAAGTAAAGTAAGTGATCAATTCACTATCGCTGCTGCTTTTGGAAACGTTCATGGTGTTTATAAGCCTGGAAACGTAAAGCTCACTCCGGTAATTCTTAAAAACTCTCAGGAATTTGTACAAAAGAAATTCAATATCGGGCACAACCCTATCGATTTTGTCTTCCATGGAGGAAGTGGCTCCTCAGTTGAAGAAATAAGAGAAGCTATTGGTTATGGTGTTGTAAAAATGAATATTGACACTGATCTCCAGTTTGCATTTACAGAAGGCATCAGGGACTATATGATCAACAATATTGACTATTTAAAAACACAAATTGGAAACCCTGATGGAGAGGCACTTCCAAACAAAAAATACTACGACCCCAGAAAATGGTTGCGAGAAGGTGAAGTCACTTTCAAAAAACGACTGGAACAGGCTTTTAAAGACCTGAATAACATCAATACACTTTAAAAATAATATTGTCAACTAAAAAAAGTTAATCCTATGGCTTGGTTTAAAAGAACAAAAAAAGGAATACAAACCCCTACAGAGAATAAAAAAGACGTTCCTAAAGGACTTTGGTATAAATCCCCTACAGGTAAAATTGTAGATGCTGAAGAATTGGCAAAAAACTTCTATGTGAGCCCGGAAGACGGCTATCATGTTCGTATAGGAAGTAAAGAATATTTTGAGATACTTTTTGATGACAATAAATTTAAAGAACTTGATAAAAATTTAACTTCAAAAGACTCCTTGAAGTTTGAAGACACAAAAAAATACCCGGACAGACTCAAAGAAGCTGAAAAAAAGACCGGATTGAAAGATGCTGTTAGAACTGCAGTCGGAAAGTCTATGGGTGAAGACCTTGTAATTGCTTGTATGGATTTTACATTTATAGGAGGCTCTATGGGTGCCGTTGTGGGTGAAAAAATTACCCGTGCGGCGGACTATGCCCTTAAAAAGAAAATCCCATTATTAATAATTTCTAAAAGTGGTGGAGCCCGCATGATGGAAGCTGCTTTTTCATTGATGCAACTGGCAAAAACATCAGCAAAATTAGCACAGCTTTCAGACGCAAAAGTACCTTATATTTCATTATGTACAGACCCCACAACCGGAGGAACTACTGCTTCGTTTGCCATGCTTGGAGACATCAATATTTCAGAGCCGGGAGCATTGATAGGATTTGCAGGCACCAGGGTGGTTAGAGATACTACTGG